>JBKJLZ010000056.1:0-6341 GCA_046596705.1 Sphingorhabdus sp.
CGGACGGCTATAGAATGATTGTGCGGAACAAGTCCGAACGAAGCCACTCTTTTGGCGTGAGACCAACTGCCCTGCGGAATGTGCGACCAAAATGGCTCTGATCCGCAAAGCCAGCGCCATGGGCTGCATCAGCCAGCGTCGCGCCTTCACGCAACAGCCGCTTGGCAAGATCGACCCGTCGGTGTTGCAGATAGCGATAAGGGCTGGTGCCGAGCAATGCCCTAAAGTCACGCGAAAGCTGCCAACGGTCACAGCCAGTCACTTGCTCAAGTTGATCGAGTCGCGCACCGAAAACGACGGCGGTTTCGAGAAATTCGCGCGCCTGCATTACGGCTGTTCGGTTGGCGATCCTCACAGTTGCCACCTTGCCAGCCACGTCGTTCATGGCTTGCGCCAGATCGTAAAGCGCGTCTTCATAAGCACCGGGATCCTCGACGCCCGCGCAGTCTATCACCATGCTCATGGCCGCCGCGATCAAGGCGGAATTCGTCGAGACGCCATCAACGACAAACGGCAGCTCAGCGCCTCCAAGCACGGCCTGAACATGAGTTGGCGGAACATAGGCTGCCCGATAGCTGAATCCCGCCTCATCGCTGCAATGTCCATCGTGTATTTCGTCAGGATGGAGGATTAGCACCTGCCCAGGCAGCGAATGTCGCATCGACCCGCGATAATTGAACGCTTGCACCCCAGCCACAGTCAAAGCGACGGTGTAAGTATCGTGCCGATGTGGCGAAAACGCTGCCCCGACCAGCCGGTTTGCGACTCGCTCGATCGGCTCTAACGAGTCGGTCGAATGCGATAGGTTCGGGGAACGCGTTGCAGAAATCATCGGTAGTATATTGGGGGTGAAGTACATGAAAGCAAACCTTGCAAATCCGAAAATGGCTGTCTGATCGGTTGCGTAACTTTCACTGCCATACTGGCTTTCCCTGCAAAAACGGCCTCCTTTAATTGTTTGAAGTCCGTCTGTGCGGCCCTTTTTCAAGTCTTCAAACCACAACAAACCTTCTGTTGGCGCTTCATCTGAATGGATGGCAGCAATCAAGAGGGTGCGTCGCTGGTGTCGTAGGGCAGCAATGGGTCGAAATCTGCCATCCAAATCCTATCACACAAACCCTTACATAACCGCTAGCTATCCCGCATCCCCCTGAATATACATCCAAACACGACATTCGAGGATTGGGCGCGACACTATGCTGGCGAAAATTTTTTCATGGATCAAACAGCATCCTGTCTGGTCGGTGATCATTTCAATCTTTACCCTCTTGATCCTGTACTCGGTGCTGTGGCCCAGCGCTCCCGAATATGAATATATCAGCGAGCCAGTCACCCGCGGCGAAGTGCTGCGCAAGGTTTCGGCGAGCGGCAAGGTCCGCGCGCTGAATACCATCAAGGTCGGTACTGAAGTTTCGGGTCAGGTCACCAAGGTCTACGTCGATTTCAACTCACCGGTGAAAGCGGGACAAGTCCTCGCCGAGATCGACTCGACCCGGGTGCGCGCGCGGGTGCAGCAGTCCGAAGCGCAGGTCGCGCTTGCGCGAGCCGGCCTCCAGCAGACGGTTGCCAATGTCGCCCGCGCCCGGTCGGAGCTTGAAATTCAGGGGCGCGACTTTGCGCGGCAAAAGGCGCTGGCAGAGCGCGGTTTCGTGTCGAAGGCAGGTCTCGACATCGCGCAAAGCAAGCTCAACAGCGCGCGCAATGCGTTACAGGTGGCGCTGGCACAAACACAGAGCGGCAATGCCCAGATCAGCCAAGGCACCGCAGAGCTTTCATCGGCGCGGCTCGATCTAAACCGCACCGTCATCGTCGCGCCTGCCAGCGGCGTGATCATCAACAAACTGGTCGAGCCGGGTACCACGGTTGCCGCCAGTTTCCAGACGCCAAACCTTTTCGAAATTGCCGCCGATACCACGAAGATGCAGGTCGAGGCATCGGTTGACGAGGCCGACATCGGGCAGATTATCGAAGGGCAAGATGTGACCTTCACCGTCGATAGTTACCCCGATACTATCTTCCGCGCCAAGGTCAGACAGGTCCGCAAAGCGCCTGTCGAAACACAAAATGTCGTCAGCTATCTGGTTATCATCGACGTCGATAATCTCGATGGCAAATTACTGCCCGGAATGACCGCCAATGTCGAAATTATCACTGGCGAAAAGGCAAATGTCCTGCGCGTGCCTACCAACGCACTACGCTTCCGTCCGAAAGTTGCGGACCGAGGCGAACCAGCAAAAGAAAAACCTGCCGCCCCCGGCAAAAAGGAAACACCGCGCCCGACGCTTTATCTTGCAGGCGTTGACGCCTATCGGCCCACCAAGAAGCAGGTCGGTATTGGCTTGCAAGGCGACGAATATATCGAAGTCATATCAGGCATAAAAGCGGGCGATAAAGTGCTTGTACGTACCAAATCGCTTAAACCAAAGGCAGAGACCGACGAACCGGACGACGATGACAGCGCTGCTTGAAACGCATGATCTGGTAAAGGATTATGTGATCGGCGGCGAAACGGTGCACGCCGTCAACCGCGTATCGCTGAGCATCCAGCGCGGCGAGTTCGTCGCGATCATGGGTGCCAGTGGCTCAGGCAAATCAACATTCATGAATATGATCGGTTGCCTCGATATCCCGACGTCCGGAACATTGTTGCTCGACGGCATCGACACCAAGACGCTCAATAGCGATGAATTGGCCGAAATCCGTAACCGCAAGATCGGCTTTGTGTTTCAGCAGTTCAATCTGCTCGCCCGCACCAGCGCGCTGGACAATGTCGCGGTGCCGCTCATCTATCGGGGGCTGGGCTACACCGAACGGCGCGAGCGCGCACAGGCCAAGCTCGAGGCAATGGGGCTTGGCGAAAGGCTTCTGAATACGCCAGCCAAGCTGTCGGGTGGCCAGCAACAGCGTGTCGCCATCGCCCGTGCGCTTGTCACCGATCCGCTTATGGTACTGGCGGACGAGCCGACAGGCGCGCTTGATACGCAAACATCGCTGGATATCATGGGGATTTTCCAGAAGCTGAATGACGAAGGCATTACGCTGATCGTCGTTACCCACGAGCCCGACATCGCTGAGTATGCCGCGCGGCGGATAGTGTTTCGCGACGGGCAGGTTATCGAAGACGCCGCCGTCAAATCGCGTCGCCGGGCGAGCGCGGCATGAAGAGCCTGCTCGGCTCCATCGCCGGTTGGGGCATCAACGTCGCCATCGCGATGACCGCGCTGCGCACCAACCTGATGCGCTCGATCCTGACCACATTGGGCGTGATGATCGGGGTGTTTTCGGTGATATTGGCGGTGGCCGTGGGCAATGGCGCGAAGGTCTCGGTCAACCAGCAGATCGCCACGCTCGGTTCCAACATGGCCATCGTCGTGCCCGAACCCGAACGAAGCAATGGTCCGCCAAGGCTTGGTGATCGAGGCAGGCTAACCGAACGTGATGGTGAAGCCATTGCGCGGCAGGTTCCCGGGGTCAACGCGGTTGCGCCGCAAATCCGGACCAGCGTGCAGCTTGTGACCGGCGGGCGCAGCGCTTCGACGCAAGCCATTGGTTCGACAGCGGAATTCGCCAGAATTTCCAACATCAACACCTCCGATGGCCGTTTCCTGACCAATAGCGATGTCAGAGCAGCCACACGGGTGGTGGTTATAGGGCGGACTGTCGCCGATAAATTGTTCGCCGATATCAGCCCCGTTGGCCAAACCGTGCGCATCAACCGCGCCCCTTTCACGGTTATCGGCTTGCTGGAAAGTAAGGGTAGTAGTCTCGGCAACGATAATGATGACCAGATCGTCATGCCGATCTCGACGCTGCGCCAGCGCCTGTCGACCCCTTTGGTACAGGGACCGGACGACGTAACGTTACTATTTATCGGCTTTGAGGATGAGGACTCATTGGTTGCGGGAGACAAGGAAATCAAAAGCCTGTTGCGTGACCGTTACCGCGTTTCGAAAGGTAAAATCACGCCCTTTACGGTGCGCACAACGACGGAGATTGCGGAGACATCGGGTGAGGTAACCCAGATATTCCAAGCCGTGCTCGTCGCTATAGCATCAATTTCCCTGCTCGTCGGCGGAATCGGCATCATGAATATCATGCTGGTCAGTGTTACCGAACGCACGCGCGAAATAGGCCTGCGCATGGCATTGGGAGCTAAACGCAGCGACATTAGAAACCAGTTTCTGGTCGAAGCGGCAGTGCTGTGCATCATCGGTGGCGCTATCGGCCTGATACTCGCGATGGTCGCCGCAGCCATTTTTCAGAAAGTGGCGGATTTTCCAGCCCCGGTCGGATTGGACACGGCTTTGTTGTCCGTAGCTTTTTCAGCGGCCATCGGACTAGCGTTCGGCGGCTATCCGGCGATCAGGGCCTCGAGGCTGTCGCCGATTGAGGCACTGCGGAGCGAGTAGTAGAAGATTATCTGTTGCTCATGACCCAATAAAGACCCAGTATTTCAAACGCAAAGTTACACGGGTTGACACCTGCCTGAAATTGGGACTTACTATCGCGTAGCTGGGGGACATCAGTACAAATAAACATTCGAGGTCGCTGTTTAACAACAGGGGATTTACGTATGAAAAAACTTATTATCGCTGCTGCAATCGCCGTCACCGCGCTTCCATTAACATCAATATCCGCCGTGGCTCAGACAGGCTCGCCAGAGTTGTCCAAGGTCGACTGGTACCGAATTGAATTGGTAAATTGGAAACCCGGCAAAGGCGAACGTGCCCACGAAATCATCGACATGTTTAAAAAGGTAGATACCGAACTTGGTAATAAGGGTGTTATCGATATCCATGTGTCGACGGGTGAATGGGACTCAATAGTCGCCCTACCGATGATCGGAGGCATTGCGTCCATGGGCTGGGCAAATGACCCCGAAGAAAAGAAGTGGAACGAAACCTTCATCCGCCAAGTAGGTGATGAGAAAAAAGCGAAAGCGCTTTGGGAGGAATTTGATTCGTTGATTGCCGAACGGCAGCGTCATATTGGTCATATTGACCGCGACTGACCGACGGGTTCAAAATCAATGAAGCTCTAAGGCCCCGCTGGAATGTTCTAGCGGGGTTTATTTTGATTAAACAGGGCCCGAACGCTGACCTTTACTGTTATGCTAAAACTTGCCGGATAAAGTCAACTGGATCAGCGGGTCCAACAACCGCTTCCGGCTCACAGTCTGAGTGAGCGTTCCCGACGCTCTTGTGTCTGCGTAGATAAACCGGTCCCGGCGAAAGCCTGGGAGGTCAATTACTTGCAACTTCAGCGTGCCGAGTTTGAATTTCTTATATTCGACGAACACGCTCGATCGCACGCCGTCGCTTTGGCGGCGCAACTCGTTGATCAAGGACGCGTCGTATGATGCCTGCGCGTTGAAAGACGCACCATAGACCAGGCCCAAATCGCTGATGTCATAGCGCAAGTCCCATTGTTGGTGCCAGACCGGTCGGTTCGACATCCGCCGTTTCGTCCCGGTCACAGGGTCGGTGACGCTACTGCCGTGATAATGACCGACATATTTGAGCTCAATGCCGGTGACGCCTATCGGTTTGGTCAGCCAGTCAAATGGGAGTGTGATTTCAAGTTCGCCATTCCATCTCTTGCTATTGCCGATATTGCCCGCACCGTCAAAGCGCGCGGTGATATTGCCAGCCGCATCACGCAAAGTAATTGGCACCAGATCCTGGGTGTCGCTGACAAACTGATATTCGCCCTTAAACTGGATACTACCGCGCTCCAAGAATTTATGTCGGACCAGCGCCGACATAGTGGTGACTTTTTCCGGCACCAGGTCGGCATTGCCCGCGTCGACTTGATTGCCCAAAGTCACATCGATCGAGGTAGCAAATTCGCCAAAGTTAAGCTGAGCGACCTGCCTGTCAGCGCGGAATTCGAGGGTGGTTGCTGGATCGACAGTCCAGGTTGCAATCGCGCGCGGTTTAATGAACTTGAAGCTGCGCGACGCGGTACTGTCACCCGACAAGGTCAGCTTTGAAAATTCAGCGATAACGCCGGCCTCGACTTTCCACGTCGGGCTAACGGTCCAGACATCGGTGACAAAAGGTTCGATCCGCGTTTCTTCGACGAGCACATCGGAAGGCGGGAAGTTGGTGACAACACCGCCGGTTTGGCTTGCGGCGGAAAAGCGGGCGTCGAGCTTATTATAGGCGATTTCGCCTCCAAACTGGATGGCATGACCGGTAATGCCGCTCCAGTCATTCTGGATACGCCCCACGGCTTCGCTTGGTTTGTTGCGGCTTCGTGTTTCGAACAGGGTTACAGGTTGGCCGGAGCGGGCGGTCTCTATGCTGCTGTCATTGCTCTGCTCACCGGTGCGGAACAGA
>JBKJLZ010000126.1:0-4535 GCA_046596705.1 Sphingorhabdus sp.
CATGACAGAATCCCGCATCTACACCGCCGCGCTTGTGATTATCGGCGATGAAATCCTCTCCGGCCGCACGCAGGACAAGAATATCAGCCAGATTGCGTTGTGGCTGAATATCCAGGGTATCCGCTTGAAGGAAGTGCGCGTTGTGCCCGATGTGGAGGAGGCGATTGTCGAGGCGGTAAATGCGCTGCGTGCGCGGAATGACTATCTGTTCACAACCGGCGGCATCGGCCCGACGCATGACGACATCACCGTCGACGCCATTGCGGCGGCCTTGGGTGTTGAGGTGGTCATCCACCCCGAAGCCAGCGAAGTCCTGCACAAATATTATGAGACTCGCGGCGGGATCAATCCCGGACGTTTGCGTATGGCGCGAGTGCCTGTCGGCGCTAACCTCATCCCCAACAAGATGTCGGGCGCTCCTGGGATTCGCGTTGGCAATATCTTCATCATGGCGGGCGTGCCGCACATTACGGCTGGAATGCTCGACGCGCTGACTGGGCAGTTGGAGGGTGGCGCGCCTTTGTTATCACACCAAATTGGATGCTGGGTCGCGGAGAGCGAAGTCGCGGCGCTGCTGGGCAACACAGAAAAGGCGCATGAAGGATGCCAGATCGGCAGCTATCCTTTTTTCCGTGATGGCAAAGTCGGCGCAAATTTTGTGGTCCGCACGACCGATGCGGTCAAATTGAACGAATGCGTCAAAGCGCTGATAGCCGAACTCAAAGCTATCGGCTATGATAGCGTCGATGGTGGAATTTAGGCGGCGCTTGATCGTTTCGTTCATCTACCATCAAGCCGCGTCCCCGATATAGGAACCATATGCGCATATTCTCCCTAGCTTTCGCCGCTACAGCATTGCTGTTGGCCCCCGCCGCCTATGCCAAAGAGGCAACACCCGGCTCCGTAGGCGTGCCAGCAAAAGCAGCAGTAACGCCGTGGCTATATGAAGGTAGCGATGTTCCGGTCGATACCAGCTGGACGTTCGGGACGTTGCCAAACGGCCTCCGCTACGCGGTAAAGAAGAACCAAGTTCCGGCCGGGCAAGTGTCGATCAGGGTACGCATTGATGCGGGCGCGCTCCATGAAAATGAGGATGAACTTGGTTTCGCCCACCTCATCGAGCATCTGTCATTCCGCGGATCGACCTTTGTACCCGATGGCGAGGCGAAGCGGATTTGGCAGCGGTTCGGCGTTACCTTCGGCAGCGACAGCAACGCGCAGACCACCCCAACGCAAACCGTGTACAAGCTCGACCTGCCTAATGCGACGCCAGAAAAACTCGATGAATCGGTGAAAATCATATCGGGAATGATGCGCGCGCCGCGCATAACCGATGTAGCGCTGAATGCCGAGCGCGCGATTGTGTTAGCAGAACTTCGTGAAAACAGTGGTGCGCAGCAAGTGTATAGCGACGCAATTCGCGCACATATTTTTCAGGGCCAACGGCTCGCCAAGCGATCGACAATCGGCACAGTTGAAACGCTGAATAGCGCGGACGCCGCAAGGCTGAATGCATTTCACGACCGTTGGTATCGTCCCGAAAATGCGGTGATCGTCATAGCCGGCGATGTCGAGCCCAGCACGCTGGAGGCGGTTATCCAGAAACATTTTGCCGACTGGAAAGGCGATGGAAAGCCTGCGGCAGAACCCGATTTTGGCAAACCAACCGCCGGGGGGCAGTCTACCCGCATCGTTGTGGAACCGACGCTGCCGACGACGGTCAACATTACCTATGCCCGCCCGTGGACGAAGGTCGACGATACAATTGCCTATAATGAGCAGTTGTTGGTTGATGCGCTTGCAGCACAAATCATCAACCGGCGGCTCGAAGTGCAGGCTCGGGCTGGCGGCAACTATCTCGTCGCAGAGGTTGCGCAGGAAGACATCTCCCGCACGATTGATGCTACGCTAGTTTCGGTCACGCCGATCAATGACCGTTGGGAAGCGGCAACCAAGGATGTGCGTGCCGTGATTGCCGACGCGGTTGAAAATGCGCCGTCTAAAGCCGATATCGAGCGGGAGCGGACCTTGTTTGCCAATGCGTTGCGAACCATGGTTGACAGCTATCCGTTCGAAGCCGCGTCGAAACAGACCGATGACATCGTCCGCGCGGTCGACATACGCGAAACTGTAGCTGCGCCAGATACGGTGATTGCAGTTTATGAAGGCATGAAGGACAAATTCACCCCCGAACGTTTGCTGGCGTCAACCAAAGCGCTGTTTTCCGGAACAGTCACTCGTATGCTGCTGTCATCGCCGCAACCTTTACCTAACGCCGAGAAGCGCATGGCGACAGCACTGACTACTATCGTTGCTGCCAACAAATCCGCTCGTTTGGCAGAAACCGCGCTTGGTTTCGATGCGCTGCCCAAACTTGGCGCTGCGGCAACGATAAAGTCGCAGCAAAAAATGCCCAACTTTGACATGTCGAAGCTGGAATTGTCCAACGGTGTGCGCGCCTTGCTATATCCCAACAAAGCAGAGTCAGGGCAGATCCGCATTCTAGTGCGGTTCGGCAAAGGGTATCAGGCAGTCACTCCAGCACAAGGCCACCTTCTTTGGGCTGGACCGTTGGTGCTCGGAGAAAATGGTATTGGTAAGCTGAAACGCAACGACATCGACCAGATGGTGAACGGCCGAAGGATTGATTTGAATTTTAACATCGACAGCGATGCATTTGAATTTACTGCGAATACTCGCGCAGACGATCTTTCCGACCAACTGCTTTTGATCGCTACCAAGATGGAGCATCCCGGCTGGGATCCTCTCCCCGTCGAACGCGCCAAATCGTTAGCCAAATCAGGCTATAATAGCTTCGAAATGTCGGCGACGTCGGTGTTGCAGCGCGATCTTGAATATTTATTGAGCAACAACGATCCCCGCTGGAAATCGGCGGCGCCCGCCGATGTAGCTAAAATCGATGCTGCGGCATTCAAGGCATATTGGGCGCCCTTGCTATCGCAAGGTCCGGTTGAAGTGATGATGTTCGGGGACTTCGACACGGCAACTGCTATCACTGCGCTGCAGAATAGTTTTGGCGCAATGAAGCCGCGGGCTCCGTTAGCGCCTTTACCTGCGGCAATGGTCCGCGGTTTTCCGACTACGGCTGGGCCGATCCGGTTAAATCATAAAGGCCCGGCTGATCAGGCAGCGGCAGTTGTCGCATGGCCGACTGGCGGCGGATTGGCGAACATAAGTGAGGGCCGTGAGCTCGAGATCCTGGCTTCGGTTTTTCGCGACCGATTGTTCGAAAAATTTCGCGCAGAACAAGCAGCAAGCTACAGCCCCGACATGGCCAACAATTGGCCAGACAACTTTGCGAGCGGCGGCTATCTTATGGCTTATAGTCAAGTGAAACCGGCCGATGTAGATCGGTTTTTTGCCTTTGCTAACGAGGTTGCTGTCGACCTTGGAAAAAATCCCGTGAGCGCCGACGAATTACAGCGAGCCGTCGAACCGATTAAGCAAGCAGTCGAGCGTGCGTCATCAGGCAATACGTTCTGGCTCAATAACTTGAAGGGCGCCACATATGAATCTGCGCGCTTTACGGCGCTTGGTCGACTGTACAGCGATTATAGTAATGTCACGCCGACTCGATTGCAGGAACTGGCCAAGCGCTATTTCATTACCGAGAAATCGTGGAAGTTAATTGTATCACCTACTACAGTCGGCGGTGCCCCACCCATCATGCGCTGACCCTAGCCGGGATAGCGCTCGAACTTCGGCAATTTGTGCGCCTCGGTCATCCAGCCAATTTGTTCAGCCGTTTGGATGTGTGCACCAGCAGGCAAAACATCGGGGTTGTCTAGCGTTGCGGCCTGGATATCGACGATGCCGGGCAAAAATTCGGAATTGCGATAGGCGATGCCGGTCCCGCAGGTTAGACAAAAGCTGCGCATCGTAGTACCCGATGAATTGAAGTACGTCAGTTCGCCCTGAAGCAATTTGAACTCATCTTCAGCAAAAGCAGCCCATGCCACCATTGGCGCACCTGCCGATTTACGGCAATCTTCGCAATGGCAAAGAGCCACATGCTGCGGCTCTCCGCTCACTTCATAACGTACCGCGCCGCAATGGCATCCGCCTTGATGTCCCATATTCTCTCTCCTTTGCCAATATCATAGCAAAGAGAGGAACATTTAAAGAACATATTTGGAGAGATCGGTGTCCTTCGCAATGCCCGCAAGCTGCTGTTTAACATAAGCCGCGTCGATCGTAATCGCATCTCCTTTGCGGTCTTCAGCGTCGAAACTGATGTCTTCAAGGAGTTTCTCCATGACCGTTTGCAACCGTCGCGCACCGATATTTTCCAACGACGCGTTCACGTCGAAGGCGATCCGAGCAATCGCGTCGATAGCGTCGTCGGTGAACTCCAGTGTTACCTCCTCCGTAGCAAGCAAAGCTGCATACTGCATCGGCAAATTCGCGCGAGTTTCGGAAAGGATGCGGACGAAATCGGCATGCTCCAGCGCGCGCAATTCAACACGGATCGGCAGGCGGCCTTGAAGCTCGGGCAGCATGTCGCTCGGTTTCGA
>JBKJLZ010000217.1:0-6847 GCA_046596705.1 Sphingorhabdus sp.
TTCATCGAGGAACAAAGTGCCTCCCTGTGCCTGCTCAAACCGCCCGATCGATTGGCCGATTGCGCCCGTGAAAGCGCCTTTTTCATGGCCGAATAACTCGGCTTCAATCAGCTCAGCCGGAATTGCAGCCATGTTAACCGCGACAAACGGACCTGTTTTCCGGTGGCCCAGACTGTGAATAGCTTCCGCCACCAGTTCTTTGCCGGTCCCCGATTCCCCGGAAATCAGTACTGAAAGATCGTTTCGAAGCAGCCTAGCAACCATCCGGTAAACGTCCTGCATTGCCGCACTGCGCCCGATCATTGGAAGATTTGCTTCGGCTAAATTCCCGGTAACATCGACCGGGGTGGACCGCGGCCTATCGATGCCCTGCTTTACCGCGATAACGAGATCGTTAAGATCGAATGGTTTGGGAAAATATTCAAACGCCTCAATCTCGCTTGCACGAACGGCCGTTTCAAGAGTGTTTTGTGCCGACATGATGATGACTGGCATATCGGGCGTCCGCGCCATTGCTTCTTTCAGGGTCGCCATGCCGTCGCTGTCTTTCAACAAAACATCGGTGAGCATTAAGTCGTAGATACTAGTCGCGAGCGCGGCATCGCGCGCGCTCACTGTGTCGCAAATATGGGTGTCGATACCTTCAGCTGCCAATGCAGCGCTAACGACTATGCCGATGCTGCTGTCGTCTTCGACGATCAAAACCTTAGGGTTGGCAGTCATACCGACCCCTTTCCTGCAACCGGTAAAAACAGGCGAAACATGGTAAGCTCTTTCGCTGCGTCGCGTTCGAACACTATTCTGCTGTTCATTTGAGATATCAGCTTTCGTACGATCGCCAGCCCGAGCCCCTGTCCGTCACGTTTCGTAGTGACAAAGGGAGAGAACAGCTCGTCTTCAATATGCGATGGAACGCCTGGACCGTTGTCTGAAATAGTAACCTCCACCGGTAGCTTGCTGGAGCGGCGATCGAGATCAGCCTCGCGCAATGCGCCACTCATTACGAAGCGCGTGGAGATACCTATATTGCCGTCCAGTCGTCCATTCAGTGCATCGACCGCATTTTGCATAAGATTAATCAGAATCTGCACCATCGCGTCGGCATCGATCATGACTTCTGGCAATGAAGGGTCATAATTGATCGAAATTTCGGGCATGGCGCGATTAGCGGCGCGGATTGACCGGATCGCACGTTCGATTAGCAAATGTACATTTGCCGGGGCGAGTGCTGCAGGCTCCGAGTGGCCCAGCTTTTGCATTTGGTTAAGCAACCGGGCAATGCGGTCGACTTCGTTTACAATCAAATCTGTCAATGCTTGGCCGCTGTTATCTACCCGCCGTGCGAGCAATTGCGCCGCGCCCTTTATTCCTGCCAGCGGATTTTTGATTTCATGCCCCAAGATCGCCGGGGCGCCCATAGCCTGTTGCTGTCCGCTGTCTTTATGCTCACTGATATGCTCACGCCCCCCATGACGCGGCGAAAGAAACAATAATCGCCATTCGGGATCCGATGGCAGGACCGAGATATTGATATCGACAGTTATCGAACCTTGAGCAGTAACTAATTCCATGTCTTGCGCCGAAATATCGTTTTCGCGCGCGGTCAGGACGGAGTTCATCCGGTCGCTGGAGAATTTGAGTAAATCGGCGACACTACTCCCCTCGATTTTCCGCTTGCTCCGGCTGAAAAAGGCTTCGCTGGCATCGTTGGCAAATGCGACGATGTTGTCTTGCCCGATCAGCAGCACCGGGACTGGTATTCCGGCTAACAGCTGGCTGCTGGTGGGGTATTGTAGCAACGCGGTCACGCCGCAGCCCGCTCCATCTGCGGGTGGTAGAAACGCTCCAATTCACTCAGAACTAATTCGGCGTCGTCGATGCGGTTTACGTGATTACGAAACTCAGCGGAACCGGGTAGACCTTTGGTGTACCAACCAATATGTTTGCGCGCGACATTAACGCCGACTTCAGTTCCATACAGTTCGAGCATTGCTCGGTAATGCTCGACGATTAAATGATATTGTGCGTCAATCGAAGGGTCTGCAATATTGGTACCGGTGCTGAACCAGTTCATCATCTGTCCGAGCAGCCAGGGCTTTCCGTAGGCGCCGCGACCGACCATGACACCGTCCGCACCGCTTTGCTCCAGCGCCATCACGGCATCTTCGATTGAGCAAATGTCGCCGTTGACGATCACCGGAATAGAAACAGCTTCTTTCACCCGGCGAACAAACGCCCAGTCGGCCGATCCCTTGTACATCTGGTTGCGTGTGCGACCATGAACAGTGATCATTTTTGCACCCAGATCTTCCGCGATATGCGCGAGTTCCGGGGCATTGAGGCTCCCTAGATCCCACCCCATCCGCATTTTTACGGTCACAGGAACTGAAACCGCCTTCACAGTCGATTCAATCAGGCTAGCGGCCAAAGGCAAATCACGCATTAAAGCTGATCCGGCATCGCCATTCACAACTTTCTTGACCGGACAGCCCATGTTTATGTCAATGATTGCTGCGCCACGTTCTTCATTAAGTTTGGCTGCTTCACCCATTTCATAAGGCGCGCAGCCGGCTAACTGCATCGACACTGGCTCTTCGATGGCGTCCCATGCACATTTCTGCAGCGATTGCCGTGTTTCTCGGATCATTGCCTGGCTAGCGATCATCTCGCTAACATTCAGTCCTGATCCGAACCGGCGAACAATCCGGCGAAACGGCATATCGGTGACGCCTGTCATCGGTGCCAAAATCACGGGGCACGTTATCTCTATGGGACCGATTTTGATAGGTTTGAGCAGCATTTTATACGGTTGCCTAAAATTTAGGCAGGCGGTTACCGCGTTTCAGCTTGGCGGGCAAGTACGCACTGGCTAAGGCGACGCGATGAGCGAACATTTGAGAACTGTCGCATTGATTGTGGCCGCTGGCACGGGTAGCCGGGTCGGCGGAGAAATACCAAAGCAATTCAGAAAAGTACGGGGGCGGCCCATGCTCACACAGAGCTATGCGGCCTTGTCAGATCATCCGAAAATTTCAGATGTCTATGTTGTGATTGGTGATGGCCAGCAGACAATGGCGATGAATTGCTTGACCGGCCTGCCGCCGCCGCATTTAGTGGTTGGAGGCGCGACAAGGCGCGAGAGCGTTCGCAATGGCCTCTTAGCAATTGCGAACGATGGAGGTGCCGAATATGTCCTCATTCATGATGCCGCTCGGCCGTTCTTGCCGATAGCGGTAATCGACGATTTGCTCGCCGCACTGAAGGATACAGCAGGGGCAGTCCCTGCGCTGCCAATAGTCGACAGCTTGGCTCGTGGCGAGGGAACGTTGTCAGATACAGTCGAGCGGGATGGGTTATGGCGCATCCAGACCCCGCAAGCTTTCCTTTTTGACGCCATCCACTCGGTGCATGTGAACTGGACTGGCAAGGAACCGAGCGATGACGCGCGAATGATTATGGCTAACGGACATGATGTGCGAATTGTGCCGGGCGACGAACGGCTCGCGAAATATACTTTTGCTAGCGATTTTGCAGAGGATTCCAATTTGCCGACGATTCGTAGCGGTTTAGGTTTCGACGTCCACCGATTGGCCGAAGGCGAAGAATTGTGGCTTTGTGGGGTTTGCGTGCCTCACGATAAAGGCCTTTCGGGGCATAGCGATGCCGATGTCGCAATCCATGCGCTGACTGACGCGATATTGGGGGCATTGGCGCTTGGCGATATTGGTGACCATTTCCCGCCTTCGGACATGAAGTGGCGGGGGGCATCGTCAGACCAATTTTTGGCGCATGCAATTCAGCTAGTGGCGGGGATGGGCTATAGCCTCGCCAATGCGGACGTCACAATCATCTGCGAAGCTCCGAAAATCGGGCCGCACAAAGCGAAGATGCGGGCCCGCTTGGCGGAAATAATGGCTGTGGACATTGGCCGCATATCGGTGAAAGCCACAACCACCGAATTGCTTGGCTTTACAGGGCGCGGTGAAGGTATAGCGGCGCAAGCAATGGCCACATTCGAAAAATCGCACGTATGAAATCGGTTCTCCCCGCCCAAATTGCGAAATTGGCTGAGCGCGTTGTCGTCGAAAACACGGCAGCTGGACGGGTTATCGCGCTAGCCGAAAGCTGCACAGGTGGGTTGGTTGCCGCCGCTCTGACTGAAATTTCTGGCAGCAGCGCGGTTCTAGGGAGCGGATATGTTACCTATTCCAACGAAGCGAAGATCAGGATGCTGGGAGTCAATGAGGACATAATCGATACATTTGGTGCGGTGTCAGTTGCGGTTGCATGGGCGATGGCACAAGGCGCGCTAAAAAAAAGCGGCGCTGATATCGCTGTAGCGGTTAGCGGCGTTGCCGGACCTGACGGCGGAACCGAGAAAAAGCCAGTCGGCACGGTCGTCTTTGCTGTTGCCGTAAAAGGCAGGGATCCCGAGGACATGATCGCCGACCGCAAAGATTTTGGATCGGACAAGAGCCGCGCAGAGATCCGTACTTTTGCGACGCTTCATGCGCTGGAGTTGTTGCTTCCATAAAGGTCGTCGGCGCGTTCAACGAAAGCTGATGTCATTTTACGAAGCGCGGAGTCGAAAAACTGTCCCGCGAGTGCTTCAAAAACTCGATTTCGAAATGAGAAATCGACGGTAAAATCGACGATCGATCCGCCACCCGGTATTTCTTCGAACCGCCACTGGTTGTGAAGATGCTTCATCGGTCCATCTAGATAATCAACGACGATTAATGATTTGGGGGTCTTTAAAACGCGCGAAGAGAACGTTTCTCGTAGCGATTTAAAGCCAACAATCATGTCGGCAAGCATCTCATGTTCTTCGTCTTTGCGAACTCGGATCGCACTTACCCATGGCAAAAATTCGGCATAGTTTTTAACATCCGCCACCAGATCGTACATCTGGCTGGCGCTATGCGGTAAGTTACGACGCTCGTGATGGTGCGGCATTAGCCTGCCTTAGCAAGCTGTGTCATGCGAGCGTCGCGCATTTTTACAAAGTCGTCACCTGCATGATAGCTCGAACGGGTTAGCGGGCTTGATGCCACCAATAGGAAGCCTTTTGCGCGGGCTATCGCCGCATAAGCATCGAACGCCTGCGGCGTCACAAAATCCATGACTTTGGTATGTTTCGGTGTCGGCTGCAGATATTGTCCCATAGTCAGGAAATCTATATCGGCGCTGCGCATATCGTCCATGACTTGATGGACTTCCATCCGTGCCTCGCCGAGGCCAAGCATCACGCCCGATTTGGTAAAAATGGACGGATCGTGTCGCTTCACCGTCTCCAGTAAACGGAGCGATGCATAATAACGCGCACCGGGACGGATAGTAGGATAGAGCCGTGGCACAGTTTCAAGGTTGTGATTATACACGTCGGGTCGCGCGGTCACGATCGCTTCAATCGCTGCCTGCGATTTGTTTCGGAAATCAGGTGTAAGAATCTCGATCGTTGTGTTCGGAGTATTGCGGCGCAACGCCTCAATGACTTTTACGAACTGGCTAGCACCGCCATCTGGCAAATCATCGCGGTCGACCGAGGTTATGACGATGTGCTCAAGTCCCATTTTAGCCGCAGCAATAGCGACATGTTCTGGCTCAAGTGCATCGACTGCCTTTGGCATCCCCGTTTTCACATTGCAAAACGCGCATGCCCGTGTGCAGACGTCGCCAAGTATCATTACCGTCGCATGCTTTTTGGTCCAGCATTCGCCGATATTCGGACAAGCCGCCTCCTCGCAAACCGTGTTAAGGTTTAAATCACGCATCAGCCTGCGGGTCTCGTTAAAACCCTCGCCACCAGGTGCCTTTACGCGAATCCAGTCGGGTTTACGTTCACGAGGGGCGCGCTCAAGCGGGATCATGGGAGCATTCATGCCGCTCAGATAGCGTTGCGGCGCCCTCTTGCCAACTGCAACTTGCCTGCTATCGGGTTGCATGTTCCGCAAGGGGGGAACGCGATGATACTCGATACGCTCACATCACCTGTGATTTTATTTTTTGTGCTCGGTTTCATCGCGGCGGTTTTGAAATCTGATCTCAGCATTCCAGAGGCTTTTGCCAAGGCAATGTCGATCTATTTGATGGCAGCAATCGGTTTGAAAGGTGGGGTGGAAGTTTCCTCCAACGGAATCACCTCCGAACTTATCGCGGCGGCTATGGCCGGACTTGCCCTGAGTTTCCTTCTGCCATTAATTGCATTTGCTCTACTTCGCCAATTTGCGAAGTTATCGTCGATTGATGCCGGCGCGGTCGCAGCGCACTACGGTTCGGTCAGTGTTGTGACATTCGTGACCGCTGCCGAGATACTGACGGGCCAGGGGCTGAGTCCAGCTGGTTACATGGTCGCTGTTCTGGCGCTGATGGAGACACCCGCAATTATCAGCGGGTTGATTCTGGCACGGCGCGGCGCAGTAAAATCGGACGCTAATTGCAAGCTGCCATGGCATGAAGTGTTGACCAACGCCTCTGTGATGCTGCTCGTTGGCAGCTTTATCATAGGGGCTGTCGCTGGCTCAGATGGCTTTGCGCCAGTCAAACCACTTTTCGATACGGGCTTTCGCGGAGTGCTTTGTCTTTTCTTGCTGGATATGGGGCTAATCGCTGCGCGTCGTTTGGTCCAATCGCGCAAAATAACGTGGCGACTGATTACACTGGCAATTTTTCTACCACTGCTCAACGGTGCCATCGGAACAACGCTTGGTACTTTTATTGGCTTGGATGTCGCATCGGCGGCCGCGCTTGGAATTTTAGCTGCGAGTGCCTCATATATTGCTGTTCCTGCTGCCATGCGGCTCGCGCTACCCGAGGCCGATCCTGGCATTTACCTGAGCATGTCGCT
>JBKJLZ010000266.1:0-3943 GCA_046596705.1 Sphingorhabdus sp.
GCTGTCGAGGCCCATCGAACGGTTGTTCATATTGGCAGAGCCAATGCGTAATATTTCGTCATCGACAATCATCAGCTTGGCATGGACGTAAATTGCAATATCCGCCTTTGTGCGGGGATGATAAATTGCGAAACGGTCTTTTTTGTCATGTTCACCAATTGCGCGCAGTAATTGCGCCCTTGCGCCATCCATTGCCTTTTGCTCAAGCCAGCCATCGGCGGTTTGCGGATTGACGATGATGATTTCGGGCGGGTTGGTTTCTGCCATTCGTAGTGCGATGGCGTCGGCGATCTTTGGCGAAGCAAAATACTGGTTCTCGGCATAGATGAATTTTTTTGCGCGCTTGATCTGTTCGACGAAAAGATGCTGGATTTCGCGAATTTCCTCTACGTCCTTATATTCTGCCCTAGTCCGTGCGATGCCGAGTTCGACATATTGAAAATCGGCGTCCAGAAATTCGGGCCAGGGCGACGGTGTGTCTTGCGGGCAGGGCTCCATTGGGTCGCCACCTGCCAGTACCCAGCGAGCTCGGCTAAGTTCAGCCAAGGCACCGGCCGCTTCACCCTCGACCAGCATCGTGCAGTCGTGCCATGGCCCGTAAAGCTTTCCATTGGGCCGTTTGCGCAACAGGTCTTCGTCTTCATGGTCGCGCGTGTCCCATCGGTCTGCAGTCATGTCGATTCCACCACAGGCCGCCATTTTGTCGTCGATCACGACAATTTTTTGGTGATGGCTGCACCCCACTGGATGTGCGCCGTCGAGCTTGAACTGGATTTGACTATGCATCGCCCATTTTGCGACATCGATTAGTGTTGTTCCACGGCCTAGCATTTTTAGTGCGCCGAAATTCCACTTAAGCAGCTTGATTTCAAGTCCGGGGGTACGGTCGGCGAGCCACAATATAAATTCGCCGAGCCGTTTGGGAGGATCTCCCTTTTTCCTGCGGCTGCGGCTCAGGTCGATTCGAGTGTCAAAGTCCCAGCCAATCAACATGATTCGACACTTGGCATTCATCATCGCAGCTTGAATAATCTCGAAGTATGGCGCGGCGTCGATAACAGGGTGCGCCCGGCTAGCCTTTGCGTAGCGCCAAACGCTGTCACTTTCTGATTGATCCAGGTTCATGGAAAGCGTTGTGGAGTGGCTTTAGCCTTCAGTCAAATGACAGATTATCGCGCAGACAAAAAGCCGACTCCACTTCCTGGAAAAAGTAGGTATAGAACAAATCATGAACAATATTCCATCCTTGCCCGATTCGGTGCTTGCCTTCTCGAATAGGGGGCAATGGCAAAAGACTAAGGCGTCGCAGCACGACAGTCTTTTCAAACTCGGCGCGAAGGAGGTCGATGCAAGGCTGCAGGGCGGTTTGCCGCGTGCCGCCTTGCATGAGATATTTGCGGGCGAAAGCGGCGATGTTGCAACGGCTTCGGCCTTTGCCTTGCTTCTGGCGCTTCGCCTGCCGGAACCTAAGGGTAAGATATTCTGGATTGCCGAAGAAAAGCAGGACCGTGTGTCGGGGCGGCTCTACCCGCCAGGGCTCGCGGATTTCGGTTTCGATCCTGCGGCCATGATATTGGTGCGAACCGCCAACATGCTCGACTCCATGCGCGCGGCGGCGGATACCAGCCGATCTAAGGCGGCATCGGCAGTTATTCTGGAAGCGCATGGCGGTGCGCGAATGATCGACCTTACATCGACTCGCCGCCTTTCATTAGCGGCGGCGAATAATGGAGTATTGGCTTTGTTGTTGCGCGTCGATGCGATGCCGGTTCCGAGTGCCGCCTCCAGCCGTTGGCAGGTGCGTTCGGCGCCCTCGATGCCTTTGCCGGGTAATGCGCCCGGACTTGCGACATTCGACATCAGCTTGCTACGCCATCGTGGCGGCATTGCGCCTTTTACGGCGAGAGTGACCTGGGATCATGCAACACGAAGCTTTCACGACACGCCGCTATCTGGCGGTCTTTCTGCCACTGTTACCGGCGGAGAGACTGGTCCGGACGTGCGGATCCAAGCCTGATGCACCCTTTGTGCTGGTTGAAAGTGAGCGCGGCGCGATGCGACTGGCGGCCTGCGACACTGCGGCGCTCGGATTTGGCCTGACATCGGGGATTGCGCTTGCCGATGCGCGGGCGCGGGTGCCCGACCTTGCGGTGTTCGATCATGATCCGGCGGCAGATATTGCGCTGCTTGGCTGGCTGGCCGATGGCTGCGAGCGTTATACGCCTGCCTGCATGCTTGACCCGCCGCAAGGGCTTTTGCTTGATATTACTGGTTGCACACATTTGTTCGGCGAAGATGAGGCGGTGCTGGCAAAAGATTTGAAAGTGCGGCTGCGGCGTCATGGCCTCAGCTGCCGTTTGGCTTTGGGGGCTACCCCGGACAGTGCGCGGGCTAAGGCAAAATATGCCAAGGGTGATATCGGTAGCCTTCCGGTGGAGGCGCTGGATAGCGGCGACAAGGTGCATCAGGCGCTTCGCCGTGCAGGACTTAAAAGCATCGGTGATCTAGCGAAACGTCCGCGCACGCCCTTGGCTGCGCGCTTCGGCAAGGCGACGGTAGTCAAACTCGCGCGGCTGCTCGAGGAGGAAGATCCGCGCATCATCCCGCGTCGCAGCTTGCCTGTGATTCATGTCGCGCAAAATTTCGCCGAACCCATCTCGCGCACCAATGATGTGCTTGTAACGATTGAGCAACTGGCGGGCGAGGCGGCGGTCCAATTGCGCGAACGGGGGCAGGGCGGGCGACGGTTCGAGGTTAGCCTGTTTCGAAGCGACGGCCATGTTGCGTGGCTGGGCGTAGACACTGGCGGGCCGACCCGCGATGCAGCCTTGCTGATGCGGTTGATCCGCGAGCGCATCGACGCGCTGGCTGGTCCGCTCGATCCAGGCTTCGGTTATGATCTTATTCGGCTTGCCGTGCCGCTCGCCGAAACGCTGAATAATGTGCAGGTGGGCTTGGAGCAAAAAATCGATACCGACGCCGAAGCCGCCGCCTTGATCGACCGGCTAAGCGTAAGGCTCGGAGCGGACCGCGTGCGCCATTTCCATGCCCGCGACAGCCACATACCCGAACGCGCGTCGCTGGAACGTCCGGCGCAATTAGGGCCTTCGAATGGCGATTGGCCAAAACCGGAACCCGGCGAACCCGCGATGCGGCCCTTCCGCCTGTTTGAAAAACCTCAGGCCATAGAAGTGATGGCCTCGATCCCCGATGGCCCACCCCGCCAGTTCCGCTGGCGGCGTAATCTGTACCAGATCGTCAGCTACGAAGGCCCCGAACGCATCGCGCCCGAATGGTGGCGGCATAAGCACGGATATGAACCGGGAAGCGGCGGCCTGACGCGTGATTATTACCGGGTAGAGGACAAGGAAGGCAATCGTTTCTGGCTATTCCGGCGCGGGCTTTATGACGAAATCCAGCAACCGCTTTGGTATCTGCACGGGCTGTTTGCATGAGCTATGCAGAGCTGGCCTGTACCAGTAGCTATTCTTTTCTTCGGGGTGCATCGCCGCCGTCCGACTATGTTGCCGAGAGCATAAGACTGGGATTGAAAGCCATCGGCATTGCCGACCGTAACACGGTTTCAGGCGTAGTGCGGGCATGGAAAGCGCTGCGTGATGCGCCTGATGATGCGCGAGGTGCTTTGCTCAAAGCCAAACGGGAGGCAGGCGAGCCTGAGACATTGACCGAAACGGAAAATGCCGAATGTGAAACAGACCTGCGCTTTGTAGCGGGTGCGCGGCTGGTGTTTAGTGATGGAACGCCCGACATTCTGGCGTATCCGGCGACACGCGAGGGATGGGGTAATCTCACGCGTCTTCTGACCAAAGGGAACATGCGTGCCGCGAAAGGCAGCTGTATCTTGGAGTTCGGGGATTTACTGGACCATTTTGATGACTTGTTGCTTATTGTTCTGACATATTCGACCAAAGATGAAGAGCAG
>JBKJLZ010000295.1:0-2664 GCA_046596705.1 Sphingorhabdus sp.
ATCATCGCAACATTGGACAATGGATTGTCGACCGGTACCAACCGGTCGTCGGTCGGAATAATCGTTACGCTTTTCCAGCGAATATTGGCTTGTGCCAGCTTTTCCAGGATCGGCTTAGGCGTCGAACCACCGGGAAACGCAACCAACGCTTGTCCGCGTGCATCGAGCGCGCTTTCGATGATAAAGCTGACATCACCTACCACCGCGTCGATCAGGTCTTCCGCAGCATCAAATTCCCAATATTCAATCTCTTCGGCCATTGCCAAATTCTCCGTCAGTGCTTGAGCGCGCTCGCGGCGCGTGCTGCAGCTTCAATCGCCACAACGTCAGGCGTCCCTTTACCAACAAGCCAGCTACCGCCAACACATAAAATTTGCGGGATGGCCAACCATTCGGCGGCCGTTTCCTGTTTGATGCCGCCCGTAGGGCAAAATTTGCACTGGCCAAATGGACCGAGCAACGACTTGAGCGCAGGAAGCCCGCCATTCGTCTCAGCCGGGAAGAATTTGAAATGGTTCAGGCCAAGGTCAAGGCCGCGCATGATGTCACCGGCATTGGCAATCCCCGGCAGAAAGGGGATGCCCTTCGCGACAGTAGCTTTGCCCAAATTGTCGGTAAGGCCGGGAGAGACGATAAACTCCGCCCCAGCTGCAATCGCGCTTTCAAGGCCCGGAATGTCGACTACTGTTCCAGCCCCGACAATTGCACCGGGTACTTTTTTCATTTCGGCAATGACGTCAAGCGCCGCAGCGGTTCGCAACGTCACTTCGAGTACGGGTAATCCCCCTGCTACCAAAGCCCCGGCTACCGCACGCGCATGTGCAGCGTCCTCAATTACCAACACGGGAATGACGGGAGCCGAGCGCATAATGGTTTCTATGGGGGTCATGCGTTGTGTTCCTGTGCAAAGGCGGCAGCGGCTCCGAACAGCCCGGGTTGCGGATGAGTGATAAGTTTGACTGGCAGCGAGGCCATAAGGCCTTCGAAGCGGCCTTTTGCCGTAAAGCGCTCGGCAAAGCCCGAGCGGACAAGCGTATCTTTGACGCGCAGACCAAGGCCACCAGCAATGACTACAGCCGAACCGCCTTGTGCCAGCGCAATATCGCCAGCCACGCTACCCAATGACAGGCAAAAGCGGTCTACTGCAGCAGCGGCTAAACTATCTTCGCCAGAAGTGCCGAGTTGCCAGATCATCTTGTCATCTAGCTGTTGCACCGCACGGCCTTCAATCGAGGCAAGCGTTTCGTAAATGTCGGAAATGCCAGGACCAGCAACCACCCGTTCGACAGAAACGCGACGGTAGCGCTTGCGCAACCGAGCAAGGATCGCATCCTCAATACTATCGAGCGGAGCAAAGTCGATATGCCCGCCTTCGGTTGCCTGTACATGATAGCCAGCTGCGCCTTTCAAAATATGCGCAACGCCGAGGCCAGTACCAGGGCCGATGATGCTAATTGTTCCGCTCTCAGGCAGCGGCGTATCAGGGCCACATAAATGAATGAAATGTTCTGGCGCTGCCTGCGCCACGGCATGTCCTACGGCGCCGAAATCATTGACCAGCGAGTAACGGTCAACACCCAGTTTTTCGCAAATCAGTGCGGGGCGGATAATCCAAGGGTTATTGGTGAGTTTGATAACCTCGCCGTTGACCGGCGCCGCAATCGCGATAGCTGCGGCATTTGGTAGGGTAATACCGCAGATCCGGCCAAATTCCTCCCAAGCAGTTTGGAAACTGGCGTGCTCGGAGGTTTTTAGGGTCACTGCCTCGTTCAGTTCACGCACGTGTCCGCCCTCGACCTCAGCCAAGGCAAAGCGCGCGTGGGTGCCACCGATGTCGACTGATACGATCTGGGTCACAAGCCAGCCGCAGCCAGCATCGCTGATCCGCCCTTTTCAGCCTCATCAGCGGTTGCGCGCATGATTGCGAATAACTCGCGGCCGGTGCCAAAATGCTGAGGCGGCATCGGCACGGGCATCCTTGCTGCCCATTCCGCTTCGTCGACCAGCACATCAAGCGCGCCCATGTTCGCACACAGCCGCACTACATCGCCGTCCTGAAGCTTGGCAATAGCCCCGCCGCGCGCAGCTTCGGGGCTGAGGTGGATCGCCGCAGGCACTTTGCCTGATGCCCCCGACATACGGCCATCGGTGATCAGCGCAACTTTGAAGCCCTTGTCCTGCAACACGCCCAAAGGCGGCGTCAGCTTGTGCAGTTCGGGCATGCCATTGGCTGCGGGACCCTGGAAACGGATCACTACGATGACGTCGCACTCCAACTCGCCTGCTTTGAACGCCGCAAGTGCATCATTTTGGTCGGCAAAGCAGCGCACAGGTGCTTCGAGTGTCCAGCGCGTCTCATCGACAGCGCTGGTCTTGAACGTAGCGCGGCCCAGATTGCCAGTTACAAGCCGCATTCCGCCGTCGGCGCTAAACGGGTTGGTGGGCGCACGAAGCATGGTTTCGTCGGCAGTTTCGGCGGGCGCGTCGCGCCATACCAGCATTTCGCCGTCAAGCACTGGTTCCTGTCCATAAGCGGTCAAATCATTCGCCGCGACGGTCATGATATCACGGTGAAGCAATCCAGCGTCGAGCAGCTCGCGGATGACAAAGCCCATACCACCCGCCGCGTGAAAGTGGTTCACATCGCCCGCACCATTGGGATAA
>JBKJLZ010000119.1:0-4028 GCA_046596705.1 Sphingorhabdus sp.
GAAGAAGCACTTGATATATTTTCAAAGGAGCGTCGGTTCGACTTGTTGGTTACTGACCATCTGATGCCTGGCATGAATGGCGTCGATTTGGCCCAGGCTGTTGGAATGCATCAACCACATTTGCCGATCCTGCTTGTATCCGGTTATGCCGACGGTGAGGGCATTCCGCAGAACCTGCCGCGTCTCACTAAGCCTTTCAGGCAAGCGGATTTAGCGGCAATAGTTGCTGAAATCATGGATGCGGGACGACAGGCTACTTGATGCGGGTGGTCGAATAGGGCGTTCCATCTTTATGAAAATACCCATCGGCTTCAAATTTCATGTCGATGTCGGAATATTCTCCACCGCCGTTTTGATCGCCGCTACCGATGGCGATAAATACGCAATCGGTATCGGTACGGTTTACCAGATGATGACCATTGGCAACGCCCGCCGGCCATGCTGCTACATCCCCTGAGCGCATAACGGTTTCCCCTCCATCTTCTATCAAAACCGCTTCGCCCGAGATCATAATAACCAGCTCATCCTCGCCCTCATGCCAATGCCGCTGCGATGACCACGCACCCGGCTTAAGCACGACATAACTTGCACCCAAATGAGTCAGGCCGCCCGCTGGGGCGATTCGGCGCCAATAGCGACCCTGTACTTCTTTATCGAACGGCACTGGATATCCAGTCGCGTTACTTTGCGGAATGGCATCGATATCGATCTTGGGCATGATAAATTCCTAGCAGACAATGGACAAATCATAACGAACCAGCCATTTGTACGAAAGCATGAATGACACTGCTCTAACCTACGCCAAGCGCCTGATCGCCTGCGAAAGCATCACTCCGGCTAGCGGCACGGTTTTTGATGAGCTTGAGGCAATGCTGTTGCCACTGGGCTTTACCGTTGAGCGCTTTCTGTCAGGAATTGGGGATACCGACCCCGCCCATGGCGCGCCGGTTGAAAATATGTTCGCTATCCGTGGCGATAGTGGGCGCCATTTCGCCTTTGCAGGGCATCTCGATGTTGTGCCGCCCGGCGATGGCTGGGCGACAGAGCCGTTCACACCCAAAGTGCAGGGCGATTTGCTTCATGGACGCGGCGCGGTAGATATGAAGGGTAGCATTGCTTCCTTTGTCGCCGCGTTGCATGAAATTCCGGCGGACTGTGGGACTATCAGCCTCATCATAACTGGCGACGAAGAAGGCCCCGCCATTTACGGCACGCGTGCGCTGATCGAGCATATGCACGCCAAAGGTACGGTCCCCGACCTATGCTTGGTTGGGGAGCCCACCAGCGTCAACCGCCTCGGCGATATGATGAAAGTCGGGCGGCGCGGTTCGGTCAATATGTGGATTGCTGTCGCAGGCACGCAAGGCCATGTCGCCTATCCGCATCTAGCGGATAATCCAATTCCGCGTCTTATCAAGATTCTAGCTCAGATCGAGGCGATTTCACTGGACGACGGCACCGAGTATTTTCAGGCGAGTAATATCGAAATTACCGATGTAACCGTCGGCAACAAAGCGACGAATGTCATCCCGGTAAAGGCCGAAGCGCGGCTGTCGATCCGGTTCAACGACCTGCAAAGCGGTCAGGCCTTGGTTGACCGGATGCGCGAGCTGGTCGAACGCGGCGGCGGAACGCTGACCGCGATGATATCGGGCGAGGCATTTTTTACGCCGCCAGGCGAACTCTCTGCTGCGATTGCCGACGCGGTTGAGGAAATTACTGGCATTCGACCCGAAGCGTCCACCACCGGCGGCACTTCGGACGCTCGGTTTCTGACCAAAATCTGTCCGGTCGTTGAATTTGGGTTGTGCAATGCGACTATGCACAAGCTCGACGAGGCGGTGGTGGTTGCTGATTTGGACTCGCTTACCGAGGTTTACCGGCGGGTCATTCTGAGGGTATTAGCCGCCGAAAATTTACCGTAGCCCTGGCGCTTGTCGGCTAGGCGTGCTTTGACAGGCTCAGCACTACGGTTATATTCTTGTCGAACAAAACCTCATCGCTTTAGGACAATATAGAGCGCACCTGTCCCGCCATGCTTCGGATGCGCACCGCGAACCGCAGCGATGGAACCCGAATGCCGCGATGACGCCAGCCAGTCGCGCACTACGCTGGCGATCGCGCCCCTGCCCTCACCGCTCGCGCGGTCATGCGTCCGAGGCTTTCCGGTAACCAGCAAAATAACCTTCATTTTCTGCGTGATGGCTTGCTCCAATGCACCATCAAGCCGCGCATAGGCCCCTGACAGGCCTGAACCATGGAGATCGACGCTAACGTCGGGAACAAGCGCGCCCTTGTCGATGCGCCGGTCCCAATGGCCGTCGAGGTTATTTGGCGATTTGTGCTCCTGCGAAGGCAGGAGCGTTGGCCCGGTAGGCTGCGCTTTAATTGACAGCGCTCCTGCCTGCGCAGGAGCACGAACGGGTTTTTGAGGAGTCGGTGGCGGCTGCGCGTCAATCTTCGGCTTCACCACATGTATCGGCTCAACCGTTGCGATCACTCGTCCCCAGAGCGCCTTTTCATCTGGACCGAGATGGCGTGGCATTGCTCAGGGAATGAGCCGCGCGACGGACGCCTTGGGCAGGAAAATCAACGCTGACCCACGCGCCGACATGCCCCCTGCAATCGCCCGCGCACGGTCACCAGCCCCCCAGAAAGTGTCGATGCGGTTTGCGCCTTTGATCGCACCGCCAGTGTCTTGCGCGATCCAAATGCCGTTAGGCTCGGCGCGGTCCATCGAGAGCCAAAGTGGAGCACCTAGCGGCACGAATTTGATATCGACAGCAGCACTCGCGTCGCCGACGACTGGATAGCCCATTGCCCCTAGCGGTCCCGCACCGGTCAGTTCGCGGAAGAACACAAAGCTTTTATTCTCCTGCATAATCTTGCGTCCCTCTTCGGGATTGGCGCGCAACCAGGCGACCAGCCCCTGCATCGACGCGTCGGTGACTAGACCGCGCTCCTTCATGATCCGGCCGATACCGGTGTAGCCGCGCCCGTTCTGGGTTTCATAACCGATGCGCATTACGCCGCCATCAGGCAGCTTCAACCGGCCCGAACCCTGAATTTGCAAAAAGAAAAATTCAACCACATCGCTGGCATAAGCAATTTCCAAACCGCGTCCGGCAAGAGATCCGCTCTCGATTGCCGCGCGGTCGTCATATTGAACGAACTTGGTGCCACTCACCTTGCCGCGTATATTCTTGCCTTTTAACTCGTCGGAAAACTGCCCGAGATCAACGTCGACCAAATCGGCTGGACGTTTGTAAATCGGGACATCACAACCAGGCTTTTTGGTGCGGCATCCGGAGATTTCTGGCTCATAATAACCGGTGGCAAAGGCCTTGCCGTCACCGACCTGCACCGCGTCCATATGGGTTGCAAAAAATGAGACAGCATCGCCGGTCCATGTTTTGGCGGCGTCACAGGCCGTTTGCCATTCCGCGCCTTGGGTAAGGCCAGTGGTGTCCTTGCGTTTCAATAGGCCCGGGCAGCTGGTGCGGAACGACGCAAGCGCTAGGCTGGCTCTTCGCGCGTCGACGGGCAGCGTTCCTATCGCCGGACCACGTACTACGCCAAGCGAGGCTGCAGTTGTGCCATCGCCCGTTGCTATTGCGGCAGGAAGCGGCGCTTGGGCCGTAGATGGGATAGGCTTTGCTGCGCGATCTTCCGCCACCGGTGGTGGCGCGGTTGCCAGCCCGCCACCGGGGATAACCCGGCTCGCACAGGCAGATAGTAATGAAGCGGAAATGGCGAGTGAAAAGAGCGCGTGTTTCATCGCTCAGATGAATCAGACGTCGTCGGTTTCGTCAAGCTTCCAGTTGCGGTCGCCGTTTTTCACATCGCGCATGAACGTCCAAATATCATGAGTCTCGACTGCATCGGTCATCGAGCCGCCAATCACATTACCTTCGGCATCCTTAACCAAAGCCGCTACATCGGCGTCGAAGCGAACCGTAATGCGGGCCATCGGGTGATCGAAGCTCGCGTCGATAATCCGAGCTTCCTCGATCCGCACGAGCCGGTTA
>JBKJLZ010000063.1:0-4570 GCA_046596705.1 Sphingorhabdus sp.
GTGAATGCGCTTAGGTCGCTATATCCTAACAGCAACGCGATTTCCCCGTATGACCGCTTATTCTCCAGAAAATAGAGCGCGCACAAGTCGCGCCGGACGTCGTCTAGCAGTTCGCGAAACGGATGCCCTTCATCGACCAGTTTCCGCCGCAAGGTACGTTCAGTCATACCAAACGAGGCCGCCATGCGGTCTAGCGTTGGCGGTGATTTATCGATTTCGTTGGACAGATAAAAATAACTGACCGCAGTATGTTGTTCACCGTCAGCCATCCAGTTCGCAGGTTGAGTATAGCGATCCGTTGCTGCGGCAAGTAACTGAGGATTGGCATCTGGCAACGCCTGAAATAGCTGGCGTGCGGTCATTTCCATTCTGGTTTCCGGCATGGAAAAATACACCGGACATCCAAACGCGTCTTCATAATGCTTCGGGGCGAAGCGCGCCGCGTGTTGAAAATCGACTCGCCGCAATAGAGGCGGCTCGCCCAACACCTGACGTGCTAACCGGGCAAAGGCCGCAACCGAAAATTCGGTGAAGGCTGCCAAGTCTGACGCTTCACCTGAAATTATGCTCCAAATCAGCGTCGGCGGCTTAGAGGCCGGATCGAATGTGGTTTTTACCATATTCTGGCGCAAAATCTGCAAGCGAATGTTAGCGTCGATCACTGTCGCCAAATTGTTAGACAAGCGTGTAGCGAAGCCAATATCGGAAAAATTCTGCGGCGCTGCCTTTTCGCCGATCGTCAACGAGATCGCCGGGTCAACGAAATGCCGCTCCAGCACTCTGAATGTACGAAGCGCAATTTGCGATGACATGCGGTTGAGTGGATTGCGCAGCCGCGCCTCGTCAAGGCCAATTGAAGCAAGCAGGGACGCACGGCTAGCACCTTCAGCGACCGCAGCGCGCAAAATGCGGTTTAGTAAACTGGCCGAAATTGTATCGGGAGGAAGCGCTTCACCGTTGCGCAAAAGGATATTGATCCAATCGTAAATGACAGACGCTCCCGGCTTACTTTGTTATCTACCACCAATCACGAGGTGTCCTGCAGCGCAAGGGGCAAATGACCTTCACTTGCAGCCAACCATGGCTCTCGCTAAGCATGTTTTATGAACCTTGCATCGCTTCTCGGCCAGTTCGACGCTGGCAAATCCACCCACCGCATCCAAATTCCCCCAAGCTGGCATCAGGGGCGGACGGCTTATGGGGGGCTGAGTTCGGTACTTGCCTATCAAGCGGCAAAACTAGCCGATGCCGACTTGCCGCCCTTGCAGTCGGCGCAAATTGCGTTTGTGGGGCCACTGGCGGGTGAGGTCGATGTGACCGCGACCGTGCTGCGCCGCGGCAAAAACACTGCTTTTGTAAAAAGCGAAATATCAGGAGCAGACGGCATTGGACTTTCCTGCACTTTCATATTCATGAAACGTCGAGAGAGTCATCTTGATTATAAAAGCTTAAAACGCCCTACGTTTGCGCCGTTACCGACGGCTGAAAGCGTTCGGAGCGGTTCGCCGGAATTTTTCACCGGTCACATGCAATATCCCGAAAAGCGGCTGGAGCTGGGTTTGGCGACTTCGCGTCTTGCCAGTTGGCACCGTTTTACAGAGCATGAAGGTCTCGATCACATTGCCGAGCTTATCTGCATCGGCGACGCTTTGCCGCCCTCTGCGATGGGCCTGATGACCGAGAAAGGTATGGTCAGCTCAATGAATTGGCAGATCAACCTTCTGACCGAAGCGCCTTCGACGACGGATGGCTGGTGGTATCTGGAAAGCGAAACGCATCAGGCCGGAAACGGCGCTAGCAGCCAATATATGACCGCTTGGAACAGCGATGGGGAGCCGATGCTTACCGGCATGCAGTCCGTAGCGATATTTGTCTGAGTTCGTTGATATTCCATATTAGGTATAAAAAAGCGATTTAAGGTGCCTTACAGACACGAAAAGGGCCGCCTTGCATGGGTGATGGCGGAACGCTGGCGGTCGGCACTGCCACGTTCCTGAGCCGCTTACGGTGCCCATCAGCAGCTTTCGTACCTCTAGCCCAACGCCGCCTGTTTTTCGTCGGCCAATCGGTCCAGTTCTGCTCGGCTTTTCTTTTCACTCGATGATTTCAACTGACCGCATGCCGCCATGATGTCGCGACCGCGTGGCGTGCGCACCGGAGCGCTGATGCCCGCCTGAAATATCAGTTTTGAGAACGCCTTGATCCGTTCTGGCGTCGAACATTCATAATCGCTGCCCGGCCATGGATTGAAAGGAATCAGGTTGACCTTTGCCGGCAATTTATACTGCCGGATAAGCCGTACCAGTTCAGTCGCGTCTTCATCGCTGTCATTCTTGTCTTTCAGCATCACATATTCGAATGTGATCCGCCGCGAATTGCCGATACCGGGATATTCGGAACAGGCGCGCAAAAGTTCGTCGATGCCGTATTTGCGATTAATGGGCACGATTTCGTCACGCACTTCTTTGGTGACGGCGTGCAAGGATACTGCCAGATTCACTCCGATCTCTGCCCCCGCCCGTTCCATCATCGGCACGACACCGCTGGTCGAAAGCGTGATTCGGCGGCGAGACAGCGCAAGACCATCGCCGTCCATCACCACTTTCAAGGCGTCGCGAACATTCTCGAAATTATACAGCGGCTCGCCCATGCCCATCATAACGATGTTAGTTAGCATCCGGCCATCGGCGGTGTAATGGCCTGTGTCGCTGTCCTCGTCGTCCAGATCGTCGTCGTTCGCAACCGCCATATTCCCCTTGGGCCATTCGCCCAAGGCATCGCGTGCCAGCATGACTTGCCCAACAATCTCGCCCGGCGTCAGGTTGCGCACAAGCCGCATCGTTCCAGTATGGCAAAATCGGCAATTGAGCGTGCAGCCGACCTGGCTCGACACACATAGCGTGCCTCTATCGGCATCGGGGATGAACACCATTTCATATTCCTGCGCGTCATCGGCCCTCAACAACCATTTGCGCGTGCCATCGCTGGAAACCTGCGCTTCGACAACTTCTGGACGACCGATAACAAACCGGTCAGCGAGCCATGGCCGCATCGTTTTGGCAATGTCGGTCATGGCGTCGAAGCTGGTGACGCCGCGGTGGTATATCCAATGGAATACCTGCTTCGACCTTAGCTTCGCCGCTTTTTCGTCGAGCTGCGATTCAAGAAAAAGTTCGCGAATTTGCAAATGGCTAAGGCCCATGAGGTCGATCCGCCCATCCCCACGCGGCGTGATAGCACGCGGAATAGTAACGGGATCGATATGGCCAGGTATTTGCATGATGGGCGGGCGTATAGGGAGGTCGCAGGAGAAATGCCAGTGCGGCTATTTGCCCACACACCCCAAAGCCGCTGCGTCGATCGCGCTTGGTGCTCCCCGAAGCGCATAGGCATCAACAATCGACCGGCCATTGCGGCCAATGCTTTCGACGCTCAGTGAGGTCGCCGAACGCATGGCCGCTACGATTGCGAGGTCCATTCGGCGGTCAGTTGCCCAGCCATTGCTACCTTCACCATTGAGCCGGAATCGGCGGCCTCCAGCGCTCAAGGTGATGACGCTACTGAGCGACTGTTCACGCGACAAACGAACGTAGATCTGATGACTAGCACCGCGTTTTGGCCAGAAGCCGACCGACAAATAGGCCTTCTGCGTTGCTGTACCTACAGTTTCTTCAGGTGCGGCGATGGCATAGCAGCGCGGGGCTTCAGGGTCGCGAAATGCAGCCCAGCTTTGGTAGACGCCGAGGCGGTCTTTGGCGAAGGTCGGCGTGGAGATTATCGCGATCGCGGTGAGCCAAGGAGCAAATCTCATGCCCGCTCGCTCGCGCCTGCGCCATCTATCACCAACTCCTCAGCCCCGTCACAGATCATAACCATGCTGCCCTGCGCCAAGGACGGCGCAATCGGCGCGCCGAAAGATGCTAGATCTGGCAAATCTAAAAGCAGTCCGCGCAACACTCTGGAGGTCATGCCGTGACTGATGATCAGCATGTCATTATCGAAAGCCTGCTCATCAAGCCATTCGCGCAACCGCGCCGCAACCGCCACATAATCCTCTCCGCCAGGCGCAACGACCTTGAACAACTTGTGTTCGGCATCGACGAGCACCCCGATATCGGGAAAAAGCGTTTGATAATATTGCCCCTCCCATTCGCCAACGTCGATTTCCCTCAAACGAAGGTCGGTCGCATGGCGGTGCCAGTCGGCATGAATTTCGGCCACAACCAGCGCCAACGTCTGCAAGGTCCGCCCGCTTGGGGACGCGACCAGCGTAAGTGACGCTGGATCGCTTACATGGCTGCGTAACGCCTCACCCATTCGAACCGCCTGCTCGCAGCCCTCCCATGTCAGCGGAGTGTGCGCGTCCATGCCCTGCATCCGACCCGCCGCGTTAAACACCGTCTCACCGTGGCGTGCGATGAAAAGCCGTCTTCCATTTGTCGAAAACCCCATATCCTGCCTTATTCCACAGGATATTGCGTGAAGCAAAAGCTATCGGCTTGCCCTGCCCGACATATTAGGTAATGAAGAAGTGCCGGAAATCGGCGATTTTGTTAATGGTAGACTGCGC
>JBKJLZ010000286.1:0-3421 GCA_046596705.1 Sphingorhabdus sp.
TCTTGAAGACCGACATATTTGCCGACCACGCCAATCGTCACCTCACCCTCAGGATTGTGATAACGATCCATGATGTCATACCAGCGCTCCATATCGGGCTCTTTTGCGTCGGTGATACCGAATGCGCGCAAAACCTCGCGATCGAGACCTTCGTTATGATATTGCAGCGGCACCGCGTAAATGCTCTCAGCATCAAGCGCTGGAATCACAGCTTCTTTACGAACATTACAAAACGCCGCGATTTTGGCTCGCTCGCCTTCAGGCAGCGGGTGTTCGCAACGGCACAACAGGACATCGGGCTGAATGCCGAGCGAAGTCAGCTCCCGCACACTATGCTGCGTAGGCTTGGTCTTCAATTCACCAGCAGCCGCAATGTAAGGAACCAGTGTGACGTGCACCGATAGCGTGCGTTCTCGACCCAAATCATTCCGCAACTGGCGGATCGCCTCGATGAATGGCAAAGATTCAATATCACCTACGGTGCCACCAATCTCGCACAGCACAAAATCCAGATCTTCAGTTTCCGCTAAAGCAAATTCTTTGATTGCATCAGTAACATGCGGGATCACTTGGACAGTCGCACCAAGATAATCGCCGCGACGTTCGCGCTGGATTATCTGCTGGTAAATCCGGCCCGAAGTAACATTGTCCGATTGCTTTGCCGATACGCCAGTAAACCGTTCGTAATGGCCAAGATCGAGATCTGTCTCCGCACCGTCGTCGGTCACATAAACTTCGCCATGCTGATAGGGCGACATAGTTCCCGGATCAACATTGAGATAGGGGTCGAATTTTCTTATTCGCACCCGGTATCCGCGCGCTTGAAGTAACGCGGCTAGTGACGCCGCCATGAGACCTTTGCCAAGCGAGGAGACCACGCCGCCGGTAATGAAAATGAACCGCGTCATGGGAGAAAAGGCTTAAACGGCATTTGCCCCAAAAGACAAGCGCACGAATCTTTCAACGCAAAATAATTATTTGCAAAAGAACAACTGAGGTTGCCGCAAGCCCTTATTTGTCGAGCGGCACCGCATCAGTCGCAGGAGCAGCTTCGCCTGGCGCACCAGGAACAGGGACCGCTGTCGCGGGTGCCGTTGATGTCGCGGCGCCTACGGGTGCCTCAGTGCGTTTCAGGCTATCATCGATGCCGTCCGAACCGCCCTGCTGAGCTGCTACGAATGCCAGTGCGACTGCTAAGCCGATAAACAATGTGGCCAATATGGTGGTTGCGCGCGTCATAAAATCGGCAGCGCCGCGAGCGGACATCAAACCCGATGGACTGCCGCCCATGCCAAGCCCGCCGCCTTCGGAACGCTGCATAAGGATAACGCCTACCAATGCGGCAGCGATGATGCCCTGAAGGACAATGAGAAAATGAAACAAACCCATGGAAAACCCTTAAATAAATCAGCCCCAAGGGCGCGTTATGCGGCTCACATAGCGACTGATCAGCGAATCTTCAAGCTATTCACTTGGCATCTGCCGCCGCTGCCAAGATCGGCGCAAACTTTGCCGCAGCAAGGCTGGCTCCGCCGATAAGTCCCCCGTCGACATTGGGTATCGACATCAACATCGCAGCATTTTCGCCGTTCATCGACCCGCCGTATAAAATGCGAAACGCTTTGCCTTCATCGCCAAAACGCGAAAGAAGTTTTGCACGGATTGCCGCATGCATTTGGGCCACATCGGCATTTTCAGGTATTCTGCCGGTCCCGATCGCCCATACTGGTTCATAAGCAATGCTAAGCCAGGGGCCAGCGCTGTTATCGGCCAGTGAACGCTCCAGTTGGCCCAAAACGATTTCGAACGCCTGCCCGGCATCGCGTTGCCGCAATGTTTCGCCAATGCAGACTATTACCTTCAAGCCGGCATCGTGCGCAGCGATCGCTTTGGCGCAGACGTCCGCGTCTGTTTCGTGATGGCCAGCGCGGCGTTCACTATGGCCAACGATGGTCATCCGTGCGCCTGCGTCGGCGAGCATTGTTGCCGACACACAACCAGTAAAAGACCCCGATGGCACCATGTCGCAGTCCTGACCGCCGATATCGAAGCGGGGGACGGCAACTGCTGCGCGGTGGATCAAAGTCGCAGGCAAACAAATACCTGAATCAATATCATGGTGGACGCTGGCAGCTTCAGCAATCGCCTCGATTTCCGGCAACTCCGTGGACCCACCGTTCATTTTCCAGTTACCAATCACAATTTTGCGCATTTTAGTGCCTCATGCTTCGCGAATCTATTTTGTACGCTGCCGTGACGTCCAACCGTGGCAAATGCTTGCTTACCTGCTTGATTGCAAGAACCTTGCCGCCTAAAGCGGCAGCCAAATTGCAACGCCATTTCAAAACTCAGGACCGTGTAGATCCATGATCACTTTCATTCGTTCACTTATAGGCTCGCGTTGGGGCGCTGTGCTCGCACTTGGCTTTATTGGGCTGATCGCCGTCGCTTTTGCATTGGGCGATGTTACCGGATCGAATAGTTTTGGCGGTTTGAGCGGGGGCAACGTTGCATCCGTCGGTAAGCAAAAAATTGAGCTCGGCGAATTCAACGACGCCATGGAAAATCGGTTGAAGGCTGAACGTCGCGAAAATCCGACGCTTGACATGGCGCGCTTTGTTGAGGGCGGTGGACTGGATTCGACGCTGGAACAGATGATCAATCGCATTGGATTAATGGCGTTTGGCGAGAAGTACGGCGTTGCCGTCAGCAAGCGGCTGGTTGACTCAGAAATACTTAAAATTCCGGGCGCGCGAGGGCTTAACGGCCAATATAGCGATGAGGCATTCCAGAGCTTTTTGCAGCAAATCGGGCTAACAGAAAAGATGGTCCGCGACGATCTTGCGCAAAGTCTATATACTCAGCAAATTTTGCCTACAGCAGCCAGTGGTCCCGCCGCGCCAGATAGTCTTGTATTGCCATATGCTTCGTTGCTGCTTGAAAAGCGCAGCGGTCAGGTCGCGATCATTCCGTCGGCGGCTTATTTCCCGACCAGCGCGCCAAGTGAAACTGTCCTATCGCAATATTACCGCGCTAACGCCGCCAAATTCACGATCCCTGAAAAACGGGCAATCAGCTATGCGCTATTTGACGCAAACGTGGTCGCGACAAAGGCGAAACCGTCCGAAGCTGACATTGCCGCATATTACAATGCTAACGCAGCGCAATATGCGGCGTCGCAAACCCGTGATGTTAACCAGATAATCGTATTGACAGAAGCAGCGGCAAAAGCAGCAGCCGATAAAGTTGCCAAAGGCCAATCATTGGCGGCGGTTGCCTCTGGGCTCGGCCTGGCAGTCACCACAACGTCTGGCGCAACGCGCGCAAGCTTGGCGTCTGCCGCGTCGAAACAGGTCGCTGATGCAGTTTTTGCGACTGCAAAGGGCGGCATTGCAACGCCTGCACGCGGCAAGCTGGGTTG
>JBKJLZ010000004.1:0-3678 GCA_046596705.1 Sphingorhabdus sp.
TAAAGCTGGCACCGGGCAATCCATCGGCGCTCAACGAAATCGGATACATACAAGAATTGCGTGCTAAAAAATAGATTTTGCGAATTACAGCAATATTAAAGCAACCCTTAATTAATCCATTAACAAGCGTAAGCCTGCGCTTTATCGAGCGCTTTCACAAGTTCGTCGATGAGTATGCACCAACGTGACACTCATATAGTAACGCAAGATTAGAAAAATTCGTTACATACCACGCTAAAATCTTCCCGCGATTTCAAGGACACTATGATGCATCCCTCAATCCTGGCTGGAATTGCCTCGCTTTCGCTGACGCTTGTACCAAGTCTGGCTGTTGCTCAAGAATCCGGGTTATCTGCTCCGCAGGCGTCGGTTGCTCCTGAATTCGCCAAATTCACGCCCAATCCATCTAATAAACTTCGGATCGAATATGAAGTCTGGGACGAAATTTTAAACAACCTGGTGTTCCTCACGGGACTTTCTACTCGCCAAGCTGCGCCAAAACCTGAGGCGCTCACTGGCAGCCGGTTTGTTTGGGAACATACCTCGCCCTATCGCCAAGAAGGCAATAAAATTCCGTTCTCGGTTCTCAAAAACGAACATATCGCTACTTTACAAGAATATAAGCGCGATCTGGAAAATGTGAGCACCACGATCAACATCGCGTCTTTGCCTAAGAGCGAGCAACTGGCCTATTGGTACAACCTGCATAATGTCACGGTCATCACGCTAATCGCCGAGAACTATCCAGTAGCCGAGCCTAGTAAATTGCTAATCGGCCCTGATAAAGTGCCGATGCATGACGCCAAAATCCTATCGGTCAGTGGGTCCAAGTTGAGCCTGCGCGACATTCGGGAGAATATCGTATATCCAAATTGGGGCGACCCCAAAGTAATCTATGGCTTCTTTTTAGGCGACATCGGTTCGCCGTCGGTCCAGAGTCAGGCTTTCACTGCCGAGAATACCGATAAACTCCTAAATTCGAACGCCGATGAATTTGTAAATTCGCTCCGTTCATTCGGCAGGGGTGGAATCTCGAAAATTTACAAAGATGCAGAACGATTTTATTTCCCAAATTTCGAAACGGATATTCGCAGTCATTTTCAGCAATATATGTGGGATGAAGTTTACGTCGAACTTGCAAATGCCAAATCGTTGAAAATCAACCCCTATGAATATGCCATAGCCGATATGGAGGGAGGGCATGGTGCTCGCGTAATCAGCAACGTTACGATTGACGGCAAACCAGTGACCGATTCCCATAGCTATGCATTGGCGTCCTACACCAACCAAATAAAGGACAAAGCTCGTGTTCTCCTTCGCCAAGGCAGAATTAAAAGAGGAGTGGTTATCGTTGGTGACGAAGAGGAGACGGACGGGCGTGCCCCTGATGTTGAAAGTGCTGGTAGCGGTGAAAACAATTAAGTTGGTCGCTATTGATGTTTAGCTTGATCTGACTAGCGCAAGCCATCACCCGAGCATCCGAACATGTTCCGCAAAAACAGGATAAGAACCAAACGGTCAATAATCTTTGGATGGGCAGCGACCCGCGCAGGCGATTGACTAAAGCAGCAGGTGTTACTTTCCGTCCTTCTTCTTTCGCATCGCATCATGAAATCGGTCAGCCCACCCCGGCTTTACCAGTTGCTCTGCCCGCACCATGCGCAGTTCGCCGTCGGCCACGTCGCGGCTCACCGCGCTTCCTGCCGCGATTATCGCATCGCGGCCAATCTTTACTGGCGCAATTAGCGCTGAGTTGCTGCCGATAAACGCGCCTTCCCCAATCACCGTCTGATATTTGAAATAGCCGTCATAATTGCAGGTGATCGTGCCAGCCCCGATATTCGCCCCTGCGCCGATGGTGGCGTCGCCCAAATAGGTCAGGTGGTTCGCCTTTGCGCCCTTGCCCAGATGCGCTTTCTTGGTTTCGACGAAATTGCCGATCTTGGCTTTTTCCTCCAGCACCGTTCCGGGGCGGAGCCGTGCGAAAGGGCCAACTTCACAACCGCTGGCGATCTGCGCCCCTTCGATATGGCTGTTTGCCCGGACCTTAACGTTATCTGCTACGGTGACGCCAGGACCGAAAAACACATTGGGTTCGATCACGACATCGCGGCCGATCATCGTGTCATAAGCAAACCAAACGGTCTCCGGCGCGATCAGCGTGGCACCTTCGTCCATTGCCTGCACACGGCGACGTTTTTGCCACTCACCCTCCATGGCCGACAGTTCGGCCCGGCTGTTGATACCGCTCACGTCATAGGCGTCGGTTTTCACGACATAGCAATGCCGCCCATCGGCGGTTGCGATGTTGACGATATCGACCAGATAATATTCGCCCGCTGCGTTGTTGTTTTCAACCCGCGCCAAAAGCTCGAACAAATCGTCCGATTTCACAGCCATCAGGCCCGAATTGCAAAGTCGTGTCTCGCGCTGCTTGTCGGTCGCGTCCTTATGTTCGACCATCCAGTCGATCTTGTCGTTTTGCGTTACTATGCGCCCATATTTTTGCGTATCTTCTGGTTCGAAGCCTAGCACCACAACGGCAGGCGAATCGTCGGCATTAAGCCGGTCGATCATCATTCGCATCGTGCGCGTCGGCACCATCGGCACATCGCCGTAAAGGATGAGCACATCGCCATCGAATCCCGCCAGTGCCGCCTCAGCCATTTGGACCGCGTGGCCGGTGCCATGCTGTGGCTCTTGCACCGCGAGTTCCGCCGACCCGTCAAGTGCCGCCTCCAGCTGCTCCTTGCCGCTGCCGACGACGACGACCTTTTTCGCCGGTTTCAGCGCATCGACCGCATCCATCAGATGCATCAGCATCGGGCGACCCGCTATTGGGTGGAGCACCTTGTGCAGATCGGATTTCATGCGGGTGCCCTTACCCGCGGCAAGGATGATGGCGGCGATTTCTGTCATGCGCGCATCCATGCCAGCAAATTGGGGCGGATTCCAGAACAAGCGCGTGGGAGCAGATAATTGGCTAGAATTCCACTTGCGCCGGTTTCTAAAGGTCTATCCTATGTCCCATCGATTTCGTATGAAATATCGTGCCGGATTATCCAGCCATTGCACTTGCGCGCCCAACCCGCGTCTCTATGTGGGTCAGAATGGCGAATAAAACCCAACACTGGGTGAAGGTTTCGGACTTAGCAATGATTAGTTTCCCAAATGAATAGTTGGCTGTCCCCCCGGATTTTAATGTCGGTTGCGCTTGCAGTCACCGGCGCCATCATCGCGGGTCAAATGCCTGGACCGGTCGAACGGGTTATGGTGGTTGTTATCTCAATGCTGGTTGCGCTGTTCGTGGCGGCGGACCCGCATGACCCGGTTAGCCTTCGCGGGCCCGATGTTACGGGCGACAATGCCCCACCAGTGACCACTCCAGTCACCGTGCATCCGCAACTGCAATCTTTCATGGATGCCTCGACCGACGCCATCCTCATCATCGACAACGCGCGCGTAGTAGCGTCGAACCAGTCGGCGCGGCAACTGCTCGGCGCGAATATCGTCGGCCAGAATGTCCGAGTGGCATTCCGGCACGCAGGCGCAATCGAGCGGCTTTCGGACCCCGACGCGGATCACACCGGCCACCCGATCCGGTTGAGCGGAATCGGCCAGCAAACACAACTTTGGGACATGCGAATCCAGTCTATCGGACAGGGGCAAAAGCTTGTC
>JBKJLZ010000039.1:0-3300 GCA_046596705.1 Sphingorhabdus sp.
TTCAAGGCAGTCTATATCGACAAGCGCGAGCTCAAATGCGCCTGCGTCGGTGGCGGCAGCAATGTTCCGTTGGGCTTTATTTCATTGGCCGAAAATCTCGGCATGATCGGCATGGCAGTCTGGATGCTCATTCGAGCAGGTGCGATGTGATGTTAGAGGGTAAATGCGAGCCCTCCCATTCAAGGTGGTAAGAAGGGCGTTCCATCACCTTCGCCCGAAAAGCTTCTCGACATCGCCCAGCGCAAGCTTAACCCAAGTTGTAACAGCAAATCGGGCAGAAATGCGTGCTTCAACAGAAAACCTACATACTCTTTTGCGCATTGAATCAGATTGCGGACACCAGATGCCTTTCAGCCCATCTCTTTTGCTATTCTCGTTTTGCACTGCTCGACCCCTTGCGCGAATGCCGTTTCTAATGCGGGGTTACTCGCGGATTTCTCTCTAAGAAAATTTTCGAAATTTTTCGAATACAAAGCGAGTTGTTCGTCAGTTTCGTCTCCAAATTTTTTTGCCTTCGCAAGCTCCGTCGCCTGTCGGCTCAACAAAACGAAATTAGCAACATCAATCTGGTTTTTAACCCGTGATGCTTCGAAAGAGAACCGTGCCGAACAATGAGCGTAAAAAGTAGCATCGGTAACAAGCATTCCCTGTCCAACTGCGGCAGCAGGGATCGAGGCGGCAGCGACTAGAAACGCTGTTCCAAACAGACCCGCGTAAAAATTCCCCGAATTACTCACCAAAATCTCCCGATAAATTTAATTGCACGCCAACCAGTGGCGTTCCACTAAAAAATTACACATAGGTCATTCATTTTCTACCGAAAAGCTTCTCGACATCGCCCAGCGCAAGCTTAACCAATGTTGCAACACAAAACTTTGACAGATTTGCGCGGCTTTTATTGATTCCCAGTCCGCTCGTAAGTTGAACTCAAGCGTTGTTACTACAGCAAATAGCTGTATTCTTCGGCTATGAATGAAGCTCTTCCCAAAAGTGTCGGTCTTGGTGGCGATGGTGACGAGATAAACACCATAAAGGACGTTGAACGAGCCTTTGGCGTCAAGCTCGACTACGCTGACGCTGAAAACTGGTATACCGCTGGCGACGTATTTTCATCACTCTGTCGAGCGCTCCCTGCGGACATTCGGGACGACAACGATGTGTGGGTGCGCTTTAAAGAAGCTTTGGCATGTCAAACGGGTGTGGACCCTGAGGGCATCGAAAAGGACAGCCCACTGATGTCAAAGTCGCGGTTTTGGGTGCATGTCGCAAACGCATCGGCGGGGATTTGGGTCATCATGGGCACAGGCATGTTGGTGCTTGTGGTATGGGCACTTCTTTAAACCCTTGAGGTTCGGATGGGTCGTAAATAGACGCTCACTGATCACGGTAGCTCCACTTTCAAACGTTTTCGATAAGTCGTTCTATTTCCTACCAAAAAGCTTCTCCACATCTGCTGTGGCAAGCTTCACCCAAGTCGGTCGCCCATGATTGCATTGCCCACTATGCGGCGTGACTTCCATCTCGCGCAGGAGTGCGTTCATTTCGGGGACTGACAGCACTCGCCCGGCCCGTACTGAGCCATGACAGGCCATTGTCGATGCGACATGGTCGATGCGTTCTTTTAACGACAGCGCTTCGTCGTAGGCTGCTAGGTCGTCGGCCAGATCTTCAACGAGCCCCTTCGCATCGCCCTGCCCTAGCATCGCAGGCGTGGCGCGGACCAGGATTGCGGCCGGGCCGAAGCGTTCGAGTTCAAGCCCGAATGTCGAAAGTTCCGCCGCCCGGGCTTCGAGCCGGTCGCAGGCTGGCTCGTCGAGTTCGACCACTTGGGGTAGCAGCAAGGCCTGTGACGGCACGGCACCGCCAGCTGACACCATTGCCTTGCGCATTCGTTCCAGCACGAGCCGTTCATGCGCGGCATGCTGGTCGACAATCACCAGGCCGTCTTCGGCTTCCGCAACGATATACGTGTTTGCCACCTGACCGCGCGCAACGCCAAGCGGATAGCGCTCGCCCGGCGGCACCGGCTCGGACGCCTCGGCGGCGCGGCCTAATGGCGCAAGATCATCGCCGAATCCGGAAAAGCCCGACCGGCTTTCCGCAAGTGACGGGAATGCGGGGCGCGACGCGTAATTTCCCTGATATGCGGTATACGGTGCCGTAAAAATGTCGCCTTGGGCGGTGCGGATCGGTTCTTGCTGCCAAGCCGCAAGCGCATCGGCAGATGGCCGTTGCACAGCGCGGAACCCAGACTGGTCGAGCGCATGGCGCAGGCCCGATACAATCATGCCGCGCACCAGCGCAGGTTCACGGAACCGCACTTCGGTCTTGGCAGGATGGACGTTCACATCGACCTCGGTCGGCGGCAGATCGAGGAAAAGGGCAACGACCGCATGCCGGTCGCGCGCCAGCATTTCGGCATAGGCCCCGCGGACCGCGCCAATGAGCAAGCGGTCCTTTACAGGACGGCCGTTGACGAAGAGGAATTGGTGATCGGCAATGCCGCGATTGTAGGTCGGCAAGCTTGCAATCCCGCCTAGCCTGATGCCTTCTCGTTCAAAGTCCAGACCGACGCTGTTATCGATGAGCTCGCCGCTAGTGAGCGCGGCAACGCGATCAGCTTGAGTCATGCCCGCTTGAACGCTCATCGTCCGCCGTCCGTCATGCTCCACTGTAAAACCAATATCCGGCCGTGCCATTGCGAGCCGTTTCATGATATCGATTGCAGCAGCATATTCGGCGCGCGGACTGCGAAGAAATTTTCTGCGCGCGGGGACATTCCCGAACAGATTTTCAACCCGGACCCGCGTCCCTGGCGGCAAGGCGGCTGGTCCCTCGCCTACCAAAACGCCATGATCGACTGTCCGTTTCCATCCTTCAGCCGCGGGCCCCGAGCTCGTTGAAGGACGACTTTCGAGCGTCATCATCGACACGCTGGCGATTGACGGTAAGGCCTCTCCCCGGAAGCCCAAAGTCGTTACCATCTCGATATTTTCATCAGCAAGCTTTGACGTTGCATGCCGTTCAAGCGCCAAGGCAATATCGGCGGGCGTCATACCGCATCCATCGTCAGTGACTTCGATTAAATCGATACCCCCAGAGGCCAACCTGACCGCAATCGCGCGCGCGCCTGAATCGATGGCATTTTCAACCAGTTCCTTTAACGCGCTGGCCGGTCTTTCCACCACTTCACCGGCAGCAATCCGGTTGACCAAATTTTCCGGGAGCCTTCTTATTGACATGGCCGCGTTCCTAGCCCAAGCGCGCAGCCCAAGCGACTCCTTAATCGTTCGCAATCCA
>JBKJLZ010000059.1:0-7623 GCA_046596705.1 Sphingorhabdus sp.
TTATTTCATATTCAATGCCGTCATGATCGAAAAAGTAGAAGCGCTTTCCAGGCTCATAGTCATCATGGCTGTATGGCTCGTAGCCCTCAGCAACGACCCGCCGTTCAACTTCGTCCAGATCGTCGACTACGATGCCGATATGGTTTAGGGGCGCGCCTTTGCGATGACCCGCTGGTTCAGTCTTGCCTAATTCAATGGCATATACCGCGAGATAGAATTGCTCATTCCCAACATGGATCGTATTTCCCCCTTTTGCCGCATGTCCGCGCCAGCGAATATGCCAGTCAAACAGCCGCATCAGAAAGTCGGCTGTACGATCCGGGTTGCTTACGGTGATGTTGACATGCTCGATAAAACTCTGCGCCATATATCGGTTCCCCTATATTTGTTTGACCCAGAAAAGTTTGATTCGGGGTTGACGCAGGCCTTTTGCAACCTCAACCTAAGTTGAGGTCAAGATATATTTTTGGGATAGCCGAATGAATGCAAACACTATCGTTAGTATAGGCGATTTGGCACGCAGGACCGGCCTGTCCGTGTCGGCAATTCGCTTCTATGAGGAGAAAGGCCTGATCGAGCCATTCCGGAGCTCGGGTGGGCAAAGACGATTTTTGCGCTCGGATATCCGCCGTCTGTCTTTCATCCGCGTTGCCCAGACACTGGGACTGTCGCTTGAAGGGATTGCCGTGGAACTGGCGAAGCTGCCTAATGGACGGACGCCTACAGCAGCGGATTGGCGCAAAATCAGCATGGCGATGCGGACGATGCTGGACGAGCGGATAGCGATGATAGAGCGCGTGCGTGATCGGCTCGACGGCTGCATCGGTTGCGGCTGTCTTTCGCTCGAAAAATGCGCGCTTTATAATCCCGAAGACACATTAGCTGATAACGGGCCGGGTCCAAGGCTAGTGCTACCCAGTTATGTTTTGGACAACTGACCCTTTGTTAGCCAGCTTGCGTTATGAATTTCGTCCTGCCGTTCCTTATACGCAGATCCAGAAACGGAGCCGCAATGTCTCGCCGCACCCGCACCAATCGGCCGGTCGCCTTGTCGAGCATCGCCCAAGTCGTGTTGGCTCGCACAATCACCTTGCCCGTAGCATCGATAAAATCCACCCGCCGATCAAACTGCGCACCCTTGGGTTCGGCTTCGATCCAAGTCCGACCCGTCACGCTGGTCCCAGCCGCAATATTCCCTCGATAATCAATCTCATGCCGCGTCACGACCCAGATATAAGCCGCGATATGTGCAGGATCAGCCACCGCCTGCCAATGCGACGTCGCCATATCCTGGATCCACCGCACCCACACGGCGTTGTTTACATGGCCGAGCTCGTCGATGTCGGAGGGCGTTGCGGTTAAGGTAAGGGTGAATGGCATGACGTGGCTATCCGCAATCAGCGGATGCGCGTCAACCCACGCAAGTTTAATTGACATATCGCCAGCGATATGCTAGTTTGCTCAATGATTTTGGATACCGATGTCATCATAGCGGCCATTCGTAGCACCAAGGGGGCATCGGCTGAAATTATCCGGCGTGTACTGCGCGGCGAAATGAATATCGAACTGACGGTAGCTATGGCACTGGAGTATGAGGCGGTTGCCACGCGTGATGAGCATTTGATCGCTGGTGAGTTAACCGCAGCAGAAGCGACGAATGTGATTGATGCATTGGCAGCGGTGGCGGAGCCTATCGAGATACATTTTCGCTGGCGGCCACAACTACGCGATGCGGATGATGAAATGATTCTAGAGGCCGCCATCAATGCAAAGGACCGGACGATCGTAACGTTTAATACGCGGGATTTTGTTGGGGCCGCCGAGCGGTTCGGTGTGATGCTAGCCTTACCGCGTGAAATATTGGAGAAGCTGAAATGAGTGTTGCCAGCAATTACGCCCTGCGGTTGCCTGCGTCACTGAAACGCGAACTGGAAAAGGTCGCGCGCGAAGATGGCACAAGCCTAAACCAGCTGATTGTGACGGCAGTGGCCGAGAAGCTATCTGCCCTTCGCACCACTGATTTTTTCGAAGAGCGGCGCAAACGGGCGGATGTCGAAGCGGCGTTGGCGGTGATGAGCCGAAAGCGCGGCGAAACGCCAAGGGACGGAGATGAGATTTGAGAGGATGATTGCATGTAGCATCTTTGGCCGCCGCCCAAGCATCAGCCGGTGAAAAACGGCAAGCAGTTTCGAACGCCTTCAAAAGGAGAATGCGCCAACTACTTGGCGACGCTGCCCGATACTGCCTTTTAGCAGTTTCTGTTCGTGCATGCCATTGGCGCCACGTTCACCACAATTGCAATTTTTGAACATACCTTAATTAATGCCCTTTGGGCAGCGCGGGGCATAAAAATTGATGCTGTTGATCGCGTCGCAACTTCACCCGCGAACAAAAATATGGAGAAGCGAGATTGCCTGCACTCAAAGACGCTAGGGAATATAATAAATGTGCTTGTGGAAAATAACGCAGATGACGTTGACATCGACTATCTGAAGTTTCTAAAGAAAAAGCGAGATTTCTTCATTCATAGGTTTTTTTCAACGTATCCGTGGCCTGGCGATGTTGGTCAGTACGATGTTGATATTATGTGCCGAAAACTCAAATATCTAGAGATCATCTTTGGCCGAGCTGCCGAAAGAATCTGGGGCATAATTGGCCATAATGGCTGCGCAGAAATCGTCGATCTGGGCTTGGCGGGCAAGCTTTTGGTAAACAACTTTGATGCAGATAATCCATTTGCTGGATGAAAGTTCGAGCGTCTACTCCGCCATCCCCAACTGCCACAACAGAAACGCGGCTTCCTCGGCATTCTCGCGCAACCGTTCAAAGCGCCCTGACTTGCCGCCATGGCCCGCGCCCATGTTGATTTTCATCAGCAGCACATTGTCATCGGTTTTCATATCGCGCAATTTGGCAACCATCTTCGCTGGCTCCCAATAGGTCACGCGCGGGTCATTGAGGCCACCAGTATAGAGCATCGGCGGATAGGCTTTGGCTTCGACATTGTCATAAGGACTGTAGCTGCGGATCAGTTCGAACGCGGCCTTGTCCTTGATCGGGTTCCCCCATTCGGGCCATTCGCCGGGCGTCAGCGGCAGGCTTTCGTCGAGCATCGTGTTGAGTACATCGACGAAGGGCACATGCGCTGCGATTGCTCCGAACAGTTCGGGCGCCTGGTTGGCAACTGCACCCATGAGCTCGCCACCAGCGCTGCCGCCGCTTGCGGTCAACTTGCCTTTTGAGGTGTAACCTTGTTCGATCAGTGCACGGCCAACATCGACAAAGTCGTTGAAGGTGTTGGTCCGTTTTTCAAGCTTCCCGTCGAGATACCATTGGTAGCCGAGATCGTCTCCGCCGCGGATATGCGCGATGCCGTAGGCAAAGCCGCGGTCGAGCAGAGACAATCGCGTCGTCGAAAATCCGGGGGGTGTTGCATAGCCGTAAGCCCCATAAGCATAAAGATGGAGCGGCTGGCTGCCGTCTTTCTTAAAGCCCTTCTTATAGACCACCGAGACCGGCACCATCGCTCCGTCACGTGCTTGCACCATCAGCCGCTCGGTCGTGTATTGTGCAGCGTCATAGCCGCTGGGAATTTCCTGAACCTTCAGCGTCGTGAACTTTTTGGTCGCGATATCATAATCGAACACGGTGTCGGGCGTGACCATCGACTCATAACCCAATCGCAGCTTGGTCACATCATATTCGGGATTGTCGCCCAGCCCCGCGTCATAGCTGGCCTCCGGAAACGGGATGCGCTGGACCTTTTCGGCGTCGGCATAATCGCGGATTTCGATCTGGTCCAGACCGTCGATGCGGCCCTCGGTCACATAGAAATTCTTGAATAGATCGATGCCAGTCAGATAATGCTGATCCGATCCAGCGATCAGGGTTTTCCAATCACCCGGTTTCTCCAGCGACGCGGTCGCGATGCGGAAGTTTACGTGGTCATCGTTGGTCAGAATGTAGAGCGTACCATCGCGGACATCGACCGAATACTCGCGCTTCACCTTGCGCGGGGACACCATGATCGGCGTCGCCGTCGGATCGCTGGCAGGCACTAGTCGGATTTCCGACGTCGCATTGTCGCCGGTCGCGATGACGATCCAGTCCTCTTGCACCGTCAGGCCAACGCCAACGCCAAAACCGATGTCGGCTTCCTTATAGAGCAATTTGGCTTTTGCAGGATCGTCGCCAAGCCGGTGATAATACGCATTGTCGGTACGCCAGTTTTCGTTGGCGAGGCCGTAGACAAAGCCCTTACTATCGCTGGTCCAGACGATGCTCGATAGCGTTCCCGGAATGATATCGGGCAGTTCTGCGCCGGTTGCCAGATCGCGGACATGCGCCTCAAACCGTTCCGATCCGTTATCGTCATAGGCATAAGCCATCAGGCGGTCATCGGGGCTGATCGACAGCACGCCGAGCCGGAAATATTCCTTGCCTTTGGCAAGTTCGTTTTCATCCAGAATTAGCTGATCCGGCCCGCCGGCCACAGGCTTTCGGTAATGCTTCTTATATTGCGTACCCGCGTCGAACTTAGACCAGTAGATATAATTGCCATCCTTCTGCGGGACCGATGAATCGTCCTCTTTGATCCGGCCCTTCATTTCTTGAAAGATGGTTTCAACCAGAGGCTGGTGCGGTGCCATCTGCGCTTCGAAATACGCGTTTTCCGCCTTAAGATATGCAAGCACATCCGGGTCATCGACTTTTGGATAGCCCTGATCCTTCAGCCAATAATAATCATCGGTTAGCGTGATACCGTGGTGGATCGATTGATGCGGCCGCTTTTCAGCAACGGGTGGCTTGATGTCGGCAGTTGAAACGTCGGTCATAGAATCTTTCTTAGGCAGAATGTCGGCAAAGGCGGGAACCGCCAAAAAAGCAATAACGGCGGTTAAGACAAGGCTGGATTTCATTGAGACACCCTCAGGTCTGATATGTACCTGCACCTTAAGAAGCTCTTTGGCGACTGTCCATCGCCGACAATGCTTAGGCTTCGCTCACGGAAAACTATACTTGAAGTTGTCCGGACAACTTGCTACGGCGGGAATGGACAGTGGGGCGAGGACCCTGCATCGGAGGGTCTATAATATGCGTATCGTCAAACTCGCGGCGGCTGCTCTGCTCGTCGGCACGTCATTTCCTGCAATCGCACAATCTCAAGAAACTGGCCCGGACGAAACCGCTCCAGCCGAAGAGGTCGAAAGCAACGATGACGGCATCATAATTGTAACTGCACGTAAACGCGAGGAAAACTTGCAGGACGTGCCGCTGACTATTTCAGTCACCAGTGCCGAAACGATTGAAAAAGCAAAGCTCTTCAATGTATCCGATCTTGCCGCGCAAACCCCCGGCTTTTCTTACCGGCAGGGCTTTGGTCGCGTCGGCGGCGGCGGTGGCGCGAGTGTACGCCCCTCGATCCGCGGAATGTCGTCGGTAGTGGGTGCCCCTAACGCAGCATTCTTCGTCGATGGCGTTTTCGTATCGGACAACATTGCAAGCTATCAGCTCGATAACCTGGAGCGGGTCGAGGTCATCAAGGGGCCGCAATCGGCGCTTTTTGGACGGCAAACTTTTTCAGGCGCAGTCAATTACGTCACCCGCAAGCCGAGCAATGATTTTACTGGCAAGGTCAAGGTGACAGTTGCTGAGTATAAGAGCTCCGAAGTGTCGGGCTTTATCTCCGGCCCGATCATCAAAGACGTACTGGCGTTCGAGGTTAACGGACGGCGGTACGAGTTTGGCGGCGACTACAAAAATGGTGACATCAGCCAAACTGGCAATCTCGGGGCGCAACGCAGCCACAGCATCGGCGGCCGCCTGCTGTTTACGCCGACCGATAATTTCGAGGCGCTGGCAAGCGTCGGCTACAGCCAGGATCGCGACAATGGTTATGTTTACGGTTTCCAGGGGTCGGCAAAAAACAACTGCTTTGCGCCACCGCTCGCCGCCACTGTTCCTTTTGCTCGTACCAACACAAGTCGTCGCGGCTTCTTTTGCGGCGAGGTCAAAATCCTGCCGCTATACACCTATAACGACCGCGAAATCGAAGACGCTGGCTTCCACGCGCTCGATCGCAAGTTCCTGCGGACCAGCCTGTCGATGACTGCCAGCACTGATAGCGGGTTCAGCCTGACATCAATTACCGCCTATAACCGGAACAACTCGATTACCGGCCAGGACAACACATTGCGGCCAACGCTCAATGCGGCATTCGACGTAACCCAGACCCGCACAAGCGATTTTAGCCAAGAAATTCGTTTGTTGACGCCGCAGGATCGACCTATCCGCGGGCTTTTGGGCCTCTATTACTATCGGGACGATGTACTTCCGGGGTTCTTCTTTTCCAACACAAATCGTACGCGCCGTCCTTATGACAGCGACGATGGCGTCCGCAGCAGAGCAGCGTTTGGGATGATTGAGGCCGATATCGGCGACAAACTGACGGTCGGAGCCGAAGGTCGCTACCAGAAGGAAACGGTGATCGGCTCCACCGCGCCGCGCGTTCTCGGCACCGAAGGCAGTCCGCCACCTTCACCCGTTCGCGTGGGGCGCATCAAGTCGTCCACCTTCCTGCCCCGCCTGACGGCGCGTTATGAGGCAACCCAGGATCTCACCATTTTTGCGACTGGTGCAAAAGGCAACAAGCCCGGCGGATTCAACCAATATCCTTCCGACATTCGGGCGACCGATATAGATCTGTTTAACGCAGCTGGATTTGCCACGTTCGAGGAAGAAAATGCCTGGAGCTTCGAAATCGGCGCCAAGGGGAGGATCGCAGACAGGATCAACTTTTCGGTCGCCGGCTTCTATACCGACTGGAAAAACCAGCAACTGAGCCGCGGCGAAAGCTATATTCGCACCACGGGAACACCGAACAGCGTAGTGATTATCCAGAATGCTGGCGAATCGGAGATCAAGGGTTTCGAGTTCGACTTGTCAGGCAAGCCCGCCGACTGGTTATTCCTGCGCTTCGGCTATGCCTATGTCGACGCGCGATTTACCGATTTCTACGACGATGTCACAGAGGAAATTTACGATACCGACGGCCGTCCGGGCTTCCGGCTCGATGGCACGCGGAACCCTGCTGATCTCGATAACCTCGAAGGCGATGTGTCGGGGAATAGATTGCCGCAAACGCCTACGCACCAGTTCATCGCAACCGCGCAGGTGACCGCGCCGCTGTCCGGAGTGCTTGAATTTTTTGTCCGCGGCGATCTGGCTTACGAGTCCAAGCGTTTCAGCCAGGTCGACAATCTCAATTGGGCTGGCGACAGCTATAATCTCAATGTCAGCCTCGGCATCGAACGTCCCGAATGGAGCCTGACGATCTTTGCCCGCAACCTGCTCGATGACAAGACGCCGCTGGTCGTTACGCGTCTGCTCGACTTCAATCGGCCCTTGTTCCGCGTCAACCCTTTGACTGGAACAAACGCGCTAAGCTTCTTCCGTGACTTCGCCGTATCGGCACCGCGCAAGCAGCAGTTCGGTGTCACCTTCGCCTATAATTTCTAAGGGGAAAGCGAATGGCGTTTCGCAACAGCGCGACCAGATGGGGCACCGGGGCAAAGCTGTTCCACTGGGTGATGGCGCTGGGGATCATTAGTGCATCGATTTTCA
>JBKJLZ010000036.1:0-3598 GCA_046596705.1 Sphingorhabdus sp.
CGTGCCGCCATTGGCGATTTCGATTTTGCCTTCGGTCATCTTCACAGCGCCGGTAAACGCGCCTCTTTCGTGACCGAACAATTCAGACTCAAGCAAGGCTTCAGGGATTGCACCGCAATTGATAGCTACGAACGGCTTATCTCGGCGGTTACTGGCATTGTGTAAGCCACGCGCGAGCAGTTCCTTTCCGGTACCGCTTGCGCCCAGCAGCATGACCGACACACCAGTATTTGCAACGCGCTCTATTGTGCGTGCAACTTTCAGCATTTCACTCGAAGCCGTGATGATCGAACCGAGCAACAATTCTCCTGCAGAATCGGGTTGCTGCAACCGCTCGTTTTGCATTTCCAGTTGGCGAACGTGAAACGCGCGGCGGACAATCAGGTGCAGCTCATCGATATCGACTGGCTTCTGGTAAAAATCCCAAGCGCCTGCAGAAATTGCACGCAAAGCGCTTTCTTTCGCGCCGTGCCCTGATGCCACGATAATCTTGGTATCGGGCTTTAGCTTCAGCATTTCATCGAGCACGGCAAAGCCTTCCGTCACGCCATCGGGATCTGGCGGCAATCCCAGGTCAAGCGTCACCACATCTGGTTCCTCCGACCGAAGCAACGTCATCGCTTCCTCGCGGTTGGAGGCGCAAAAGACCTCAAAGTCTTCGTAAGACCATTTGAGCTGTTTCTGAAGCCCCAGATCATCTTCTACGATTAATAGCTTCTGCCGTGCTTCGGCCATGTCAGGCTGCCTCTTCTATTTCGTTGGATCCACTGCGCTCGCGTGCAGCGGGTAACAACAATGTAAACGTCGTGCCTTTGCCTTGTCGGCTATCGACCCGAAGTTGCCCACCCATCGAAACTGCCAGCGTGCGCGCCTCGTAAGCACCGATGCCAAAGCCGCCTTCCTTCGTCGATTCAAACGGTTTGAATAATTGGTTCGCCATAAAGGCCTCGCTCATTCCAACGCCGCTGTCGGCGATGGTTATTGCGATATCATTGCCTTGCGGACGGCAGCTTATTTTGACCGGGTCGCCTTCGGGGCTAGCTTCAATTGCATTTTGCACAAGGTGACCGACAATCGTTTCGACCCTAGCAAAGTCAGCGACTGCAAATATGCCTGCCGACAGCGTGGCGTCGATCGGGTAGATTAGCCTTTTGGCGTAAACAGCCTTCATTACTGCCTCACCGATGTCTATGACTACAGGGGGCGCATGACGCGCTTTGTTATGTTGCGATAGACGAGCGAGCAGATCATTCATCTTGCTAACCGACGATTGCAGCGTTTCGAGCATGTCAGCCTGAAAATCCGGCTTGTTTACATGCTTTTCCGCATTGCGTGAGAGGATGCTCAACTGGCTGACAAGGTTTTTTATATCGTGGACGACGAACGCGAACCGGCGGTTGAACTGTTCGAACTGCCGGCCCTCGGCAAGAGCCTGGTGGCTCGACGCCTCGGCCAAATAGCTGGCCAATTGCCGCCCGACAACGCGAAGCATATCGAGGTCTTCCCAATCAAGCGCTCGTGGCAACCGTGGGCGCGCCAGCACCGCCAGCCCGGCTAGCTTGCCAAAATGCACAAGCGGAACCACCGCCCAAGCCTGTTGCTCGTCATATAACCACTGCGGTACAGCGCGTGGGTCGCAACGCGTGTCAGTGCCGTCGCGCACCTCGTCCATTGACAATATGTGTCCCGTCGATTCAAAAAATGGTAATGTCTGGGACGTGGCACAGTGCGCCGGAACATCTGCAGTGGGCCAGTTCCACCGCGCCTGCATCGTCAGCCGCGCCTGATCATCTGGGACCAGCAACAGCCCGGCAGGGCTATCGAAAATGTCCGCCAGAGACTTCACTACCCGTTCGTGCAATGGCGCGGCCTCCTTCGATGGAAAACCGATTGTATCGGCAAAGCGCATCCATTCCGACCGATAGTCATAACGGTGCTGAAAGAAATTCTTGACAATGATGACATTCAACCAAGCCTTAAACCGACCCGACGGAAGGATGAGTAACGCCGAAAGCGACATCGCGAAGATCAGCGTGATCTGCGCAATCCGAACATAGGTGCCACCGATCAAGTCGATCGCAGTCACCAACAAAACCATGCCAAGCAAATACGCACCGATCGCCAGCAACGACGCCGACTGAAACGCGACAGAGCGCGAAAGCTGCAGTCTCCAACTGCTATTACGCCGCGTGGCCATAACAAAAACCGGCGCTAGCAAAGCAGTTGCAAATCCGCGTGTCGAGATCAGCTCAAGGGGCAACTCATCGGTCAGATAACCGATGGTGTAGAGGTTTAGATCGAACGTCCACAACGCCGCCAGTGCCGCCATTGGCACGCTGATCCCCCACCGCGCCTCAGGCGCTGAAACGGTGTAAAGATTATGCACGAGAACAAGCGCCCCGATGGCATAGATCATGCGCAGCAAAATCGCGGATTGAATCACGATATTTTCGTTGGTTGAGCCGTCGACGGTTACGAAATTGAGCGTGTCAATGACTGGCTGGCAGATCAAAACAAGGAGCAGCACCAAATAGATCATGTTGATCGTACGCGGTTGTTGTTTGCCATCACCGCTGCGCAAAAGTAAAAACATGAAACCGAGCCATGACAGATTGCGCGCGCTCTCGGCGGACAGCGCCACGTTGCTGACCGGCCCAGATATCATCGAGGCCAGGCCCCACATTGCAGTCGACGCCATCGCTACAATCAGGACTATCTGTTGCCGGTTGGCCCAGCCATATCGGTGGACGACCCATATAGCCAGCGCCGCATAGGCGAATGCAACAGCGGAATGGCCCCAAAAGCTCAGGAAAGGGAGTAGCGCTTCCATCAGCGTGAACTCTCGAGCAACATTTTTTTAGCCCGGTTCGCCTGCTGCAATAACGGCACCGGAAATGTCACTGCATCACGTCTGTAATGTTCGAAAATCCTGATCATACAAAATGGTCGTCCATCATCTTCGGATTACCTACGCCTGAAAGGTAAAGTGTCGCTTAACTTTACACATTTTTTCTAAATATATGATTTAATAGGAACAATTCGCTGCTATCTCGCTTTGGCTTATTGCTTTAAAAGCGATCAAACGGAAAATTCGAAAATTGAGGACGTTACCTTGCCGATTACTCCAGTTATATTGTCCGGCGGCGGTGGCACTCGGCTTTGGCCGGTATCGACCCCCGCCTGCCCCAAACAGTTTCTAGCGCTTACCGGCGATAGTACGATGTTCCAGATGACCGTGGGTCGGGTGATGGATCGTGACCGTTTCAATGCGCCGATCATTGTTGCCAATGCCGCGCATGCCGAACTCGTAGAGGCTCAACTTACAGCTATCGGAGTCAGCGATGCGACGATCATTCTCGAACCGCTTGCGCGCAATACTGCGCCCGCCATAGCGTTGGCCGCATTGTGCGTTGCCGACCCGAAATCACCGTTGTTGGTAATGCCAAGCGACCATGTCATCATCAATCACCACGCTTTTGACGAAGCAACCGATGCGCTGTTGCCGTTAGTAAACGACGGCTGGTTGGCGACTTACGGAATATCGCCGACCGGCCCGGAAACCGGTTATGGTTATATCCAAACCGGTGAGCCGTTGGCA
>JBKJLZ010000192.1:0-10690 GCA_046596705.1 Sphingorhabdus sp.
CGCACATCTGTAGTGCGATGATGCGGCAATATGAACTGGTTGAGCGAGTCCGCGCCTATGACCCGGATGTCGATGAGGATCGGCTGAACCGTGCCTATGTCTATACCGTGCAAATGCACGGCGCTCAGAAACGCGCTTCGGGGGACCCTTATTTCAGTCATCCGGTTGAGGTTGCCGGGCTGATGACCGACCTCAAAATGGATGAGGATACGATCATCACCGCCTTGCTCCACGATACGGTTGAGGACACTCTGACCTCTATCGAAGATGTCGAGGCGCGTTTCGGGCCTGAGGTGGCGCGGCTAGTCGACGGCGTTACAAAGCTGTCGAAGATCGAAGCGCAGACCGAGGACGAGCGCGCAGCGGAGAATTTGCGCAAGTTCCTGCTGGCGATTTCCGACGATATCCGCGTGTTGCTGGTCAAGCTCGCCGACCGGCTACACAATATGCGTACGCTGCATTTTATCAAAAGCCCCGACAAGCGCCACCGGATCGCCAAGGAGACGATGGATATCTATGCGCCGCTGGCCGAGCGGATCGGCATGTACGAATATATGCGTGAGATGCAGTTGCTGTCGTTCGAGCAACTTGAACCCGACGCCTACAAAACCATCACTGACCGTCTGGCCGATATCCGCCGAAAAGCCGATGTCGAGATCGACCAGATCAGCCAGACGATGGCGTGGGAGATGGAACAGGCGGGGTTGACCATCGGCATTTCTGGCCGCGAAAAGCACCCATATTCGATCTGGAAAAAGATGCAGGAACGCCATGTCGCGTTCGAGCAACTGACCGATATCAACGCCTTCCGGGTCATTACCGAGACTCCCGAAGATTGTTACCGAGCGCTTGGCGTCCTTCACCGGCGCTGGCAAATGGTGCCCGGCCGGTTCAAGGATTTCATTTCAACGCCTAAGCGCAACGGCTATAAATCGATTCATACCACGATCATGTTTGCCAAGAATATGCGGGTCGAGGTTCAGATTCGCAGCAAGGATATGCACCGCAGTTCCGAACATGGCTATGCCGCGCACTGGGCATACAAGCAGGCAGAGACTCCGGACGGGCAGGCGGGGTGGATCCGCGACCTGATCGAAATTCTTGAGACGAGTCATGACGCCGAAGACCTACTCGAAAACACGCGGATGGCGATGTATCAGGACCGGATTTTCGCCTTTACGCCAAAGGGCGCGCTGCATCAGTTGCCCAAGGGGTCGACGGTGGTCGACTTTGCTTATGCCGTTCATACAGACTTAGGCGACAAGACCGTCGGAGCAAAAGTCAACGGCCGTCATGTGCCGCTTCGGACTCAGCTCAACAATGGCGACATGGTCGATATTTTGAAGTCCAAAGCGCAGGAACCTGAGCCGACCTGGCTCAATTTCGTTACAACCGGTAAGGCGCGTGCCGCGATACGCCGCCATGTCCGTCACCGCGAACGCGATGAGCTGATTGCCATCGGCCGCAAGCTATACGAAGAAATTGCGGAGCGTTTGCCGAACAAAATTGGCAAGAAAGCGGTGACGGCGGCGCTCAAAAGATTAAACCTCGAAACCGAAGACGACCTGATGCACTCGGTCGGCGCTGGCAAGATTACTGACCGAGCATTGATGGAGGCGCTGGTACCTGGTTTCGATGCCGGAAATGCCGACATCGATTTTCCGAGTCAGGAACGTGCGATCTCGATCCGCGGCCTTACCCCGGGCGTCGGCTATCATCTCGGCGATTGCTGCCATCCGATCCCCGGCGACCGCATTGTGGGGCTGCGGCTGCCTGAGCAACCGGTTGAAGTCCACACCATTGATTGTGACCGGCTGGCAAGCGGCGTCGATGCCGACTGGGTGGACCTAAGCTGGGGGCAGGGCAGCGACGGCGCATCGGCCCGTCTGCGGGTGGTTGTGCATAACCGTCCCGGGACGTTAGGCGACATTGCAGGTATATTCGGTTACAATAAAGCCAACATCATTAACTTGCGCATGACCGCGCGCGACAAGGAATTCCAGACGTTCGAAATCGATCTGGAAGTCCACGATTTACCGCACCTGATGCGGATAATTTCGGCGCTGCGGGCGTCGGAAGCTGTAGCGACCGCCGATCGGGTTTATGATTGAACGCAAATTGCTCGGAGTGCGGAAAAGCGCAAATCAGCGTCCGGCCTATCGTCCGTTCACCCTGTCCAAAAATGCCACGCTCTCCGCTGCCACCGGATAGCGGCCCCTGAACAGCGTCCCTAAAGCGAGCACCAGATCGTTGTGGCTGCCGCCTTGTTGGGCTCGCAGGCTAATGTCGCCGCCTGCCGCTTTCTGTTTGGCATAGAGGCTGTTCGAATTGCGGATGCGGACGACGGTATCCTCGCTCCCGTGAATAAGCAGTATAGGCGGCGCGTCGGCGCGGACGAAGCTAATTGGCTGAGTGGCTTTGGGGTCAGGGAACTGGCTCATCGCGTTGATCGCGCGTTTTGATGTGAATGGGTAGAAGTCGGCGGCGCCTGCTAAGCTTATGGCGGATGTAACCGGCTTGTCGCCGAGCCATTTCGGGTCGAGCGCGAGCATCAACGCGTTATATGCGCCTGCCGAATGGCCCGCGACATTCACCCGCGCCGGATCGCCACCATATTTGGCGATATTGGCCTGCACCCATTTAACCGCAGCTGCACTGTCCTCGACAAAGCCAGGGAAGCGCACTTCAGGCACTTTGCGGTAGTCGGGCAGAACGACGATATAGCCTGCCTCGACAAAGGGCCGCGCGGCGTAGCTATATTCGGTGCGCGTTCCGTTGGCCCAGCCACCGCCGTAGAAAAACACAACTACAGGGCGCGGGCCTTGCCCTTTGGCGGCGGTCGACCAGATATCGAGCTTGTTGCCATTGCCGTCGAAGGTAACGCCATCCGCGATTTTGGCGACATCGGCGCGGCTGGCTATCCGATCGACGGTGTCCACGAGCAAGGCCGGTGAATAGAAGAACAGGCCGATGCCGATTGCCAAAACAAGGCCAATGAACACACCTGCCCATTTGAGTAACGTGATCATTTTGGAAACCCTCTCGTTTGGCCGCTGATCAGTTACGGACCAATCGCCGAAAAAGCTGCAACTTTATTCGTCAGTCAACTCTTCGCCTGGTTCCGCATGCACAAACCGCCGTGCCAATCCAAAGCTATGCCCTGCGCGCAAGAAAGCCTGAAGCTGTTTTTGCCGCTTTTCGGGAGTTGCTGGTTCGCCTGCAAAGGGTCCGATCCGCTTGCGTCGTGCAAAGTTCGTGGCCGCGGCAAAAGCGCTTTCGGTCATATGGCCAACAGCGTCAGCCGCGTCGCTTTCAGTTATACCCGAAGCGCGCAAATCCTCGTCGAGCCGCCTTTGTCCGTAACCACGATGCACAAACGAACGGCTGCGCGCTTCGGCAAATTGAGCATCGTTCACATAGCCCAACTCGGCGAACTGGCCGACCAGTGCATCTATATCTGCTGGTCTTTCGTTACTCCAGCCACGCTCGCGGATTTTGCGGGCTAAATAAGCAGTTAACTTACCTCGGGTGGTGGCGTATTTGCCGACATAATGGAGCGCCAGTCCACGCAAGCGCTCATCATTCAGCGGCGGCGGTGGTTGTTTAACAGAGCGGACGTTCTTCACGCCCTATTTGTGCCACAGTCGGGTCGAAATTTGAACTCGTATCGGCAGGTAGAAGCCGATGATAAACAAGATAAGATAACGGACGAAAAGATCCGGGTCGAATAAAGCTATGGGAAACAAAATGAGCGAATTCGTTCCGACGCCGACGCACGATGAATTACCGCGCCGTCTATCCGACTTTGCAACGCTGGGCGAGGCGCTGGATTATGCAGCTACCGGCAAACGGGGCCTTAATTTTCACGACATGCGAGGTAAGTTGGCGCGTGCTTATCCTTACGCGGAAATGCGGAGCGATGCACTGCAGGCGGCATATCGGTTAATCAGCCACGGCATCAAAAAAAATGACCGGGTTGCTTTGGTCGCAGAAACTGGCACCGATTTCGCCGCACTGTTTTTTGGTTGCATATATGCAGGTGCCTGGCCGGTGCCCTTGCCGCTTCCAACTTCATTTGCGGGCAAGGAAAGCTATGTCGAACAGCTTTCAGTCCAGTTAAAAAGCTGCGATCCGAAGATACTGTTCTATCCGATGGAGCTGGCTGAGATGGCCGGCGAGGCGGCAACCGAGTGCAACGTGGAGGGCATCGACTGGGAAAGCTTTTCCGACCGTATTGCGTTGAAGGCAGAGTTGCCCAAGGCCGATACCGATGAGATTTGCTATCTGCAATATTCCAGCGGATCGACCCGTTTTCCGCACGGTGTCGCGGTAACGCATCACGCTTTGCTCAATAACCTGGCAGCGCACTCGCATGGCATGGAGGTTACCGACACAGACCGTTGCGTGTCATGGCTTCCTTGGTATCATGACATGGGGCTCGTTGGTTGTTTCCTTTCGCCCGTCGCTAATCAGGTCTCAACCGACTACATGAAGACCGAGGATTTTGCCCGCAGGCCGTTGGCATGGCTTGACGTCATCAGTGCAGCCGATGGCACAGTGATTAGCTATTCGCCGACATTTGGCTACGACATTTGTGCGCGCCGCATATCCAGCCAAAGCCAAGTAGCGGAACGCTTCGACTTGTCGAAATGGCGGCTTGCGGGCAACGGCGCTGACATGATCCGCCCTGACGTGATGCAAGCGTTTGTGGATGCGTTTGGCGATGCAGGTTTCAAAGCGTCGGCATTTTTGCCAAGCTACGGTCTTGCCGAAACTACGCTTGCGGTTTCGATTATGCCGCCGGGCGAAGGCATTCAGGTTGAACTCGTCGAGGAAACCGAACTTACCGGGCATGCTGGTCCCACCAATCGGCCAACGCGCTACCGAGCAATCGTCAACTGCGGCAAGGCAGTCAAGGATATGACGATTGAAATACGCGACGAGAATCGTCGTCCGTTGGCTGACAAAACTATCGGCAAAGTCTGGTGTTCGGGTCCATCGCTGATGAAAGAGTATTTCCGCGACAAGGAATCAACCGACGCCTGTCTTGTCGATGGCTGGCTAGATACCGGCGACATGGGGTATTTGTCGAACGGTTACATATTCATTGTCGGCCGCGCCAAGGACATGATTATCATAAATGGTAAGAACCATTGGCCACAAGACATTGAATGGGCTGTAGAACAATTGCCGGGCTTCAAGGCCGGTGACATTGCTGCATTTGCAGTGACAACCCCCGGTGGTGAAGAAACGCCTGCAGTTCTGGTCCAATGTCGGACCACCGATGAGGTGGAGCGAGTGAAGTTAAGGGAGCAAATCCGCGATAAGGTTCGCTCTGTCACCGGGATGAACTGTGTTGTTGAGCTGGTACCTCCGCGTACCTTACCGCGCACGAGTTCGGGCAAGATGAGTCGTGCAAAAGCACGCAATCTGTACCTTTCGGGCGAAATTCAACCTTATGCGATTGCTGCATAACAAGGACTGAAGGAATATCTGGTTAATATCCGGTAAAGTTTCGATTATATTGAATTTACACGAAAATTTTACATTCCGATGACTTAAATGTCACTGATTGATTACCTTTGAGTAAGGTTACCGCGCTAAAACTACGGCGTGACTAAAGAAGACATATCTTTGGAGCTGCCCGCCGCGCTGTCGTTCAAGGCATTGCTTGGCTTGGCAGATCCTGTCGGCATCGACAGAGATGTTGTCCGTAATATCCAGGCTCGGTCGATGCGCATTCGTACAACATTGCGGGTCGCTCTCAATCTCGTCCTCGCGATATTTGCTGTTTCGCTATACCGTGGCATTGCGCCTGTTTGGGCTTCAGTATCCTGGATCCTCTGCTTTTCCGCGTTTCATTTTTATTCGTTTCAATCGTTCAGTGGCCCCAAGTCTTGGGAGCAGCAAGAATTCAACAAGGCTGAATTTCGAAAGATTGAGATCCATTCCGCTCTGACTGGCGCTGTCTGGGGCGCGTCGTTTTACCTTCTGGGAAGCCATGGCGGGTTGGTCGAAATGATCGGCCTGTGGTCGATTGTACTCTCGCTGATGGTTTATGCTTCGCTGGTATTATCGGCCTCGCCTATGTCCGCGACAATTTTTATCAGCATGACGAGCCTTTGCGCCGCGATCGGCTTTACCTACCATGGCGCATACTATCTGACGATAGCGGCTGCTGGGATAGGTGCGCTTCTCATCATGGGATCCATGAGAGCAGCCCGAGCATGGATACTGTTTGAGGTCGCCAATACGATATTACTTGAAAAATCCGAAACGGTCAGTCTGCTCCTCCGGGAATTTGAAGATAGCGGCGCTGATTGGTTGTGGCAAACAGACACATCGCGTTGTGCTACGCATGTCAGCCCTCGCTTTGCCTATGCGCTGGGTGAAGAAGCGCGGACAATCGAAGGCCAGCCACTCCTAAAATTGATCGCTGGAGATGCTTGGGAGAAGGGGCAATATCCCGATGCACTGCACGATCTCGCGGATCGGTTGAAACGGCGGGAATCATTCAGCAATCTGATCGTCCCGGTAACATTCAAGGGCATCACTCGCTGGTGGGAACTATCAGCCTCGCCGCGACATGGCGAAGATGGCGCGTTTCTGGGGTTTCGGGGTGTCGGGTCGGATGTCACTGAACAGCGGGAGTCGGCGGACAAAATTTCGCACCTTGCCCGTTTCGACACATTGACGGGCTTACCAAACCGGTTGCAGTTGACCGAGACGCTGGGCGAGGCGTTGACCGACGCCGAAAAGTGGCGGCGCCCATGCGCATTCCTCATGCTTGATCTCGACCGTTTTAAGGCGGTGAATGATACCTTGGGGCACCCGGTCGGTGACCGTTTGCTCGCGCAGGTCGCGCGTCGGCTGCAGCTGATCATGACCGACAACGAGCTTTGCGGTCGATTGGGGGGCGATGAGTTTGCAGTTGTGATCAAGGACGCGACCGACAGCAAATATGTTATGACATTGTCGCGGCGAATTATCGAAAGTCTATCGCGGCCATATGAGGTTGATCAGAACACTCTATTTATCGGGGCCAGTATCGGCAGTGCGCTTGGACCTGCTGATGGTCGCACAGTTGAGCTGTTGATGCGAAGTGCGGATCTCGCGCTCTACCGTTCGAAAGATCAGGGCGGCAACACGCATCATAGTTATCAGCATAAGCTGCATGCTAATGCCGAAGAAAAGCGGCTGATGGAATTTGAACTGCGCAACGCACTCGACGGAGGTCAGTTGCACGTCGAATATCAACCGGTCGTAACCAGCGACAACGAACATATACTGGTCGGGTTTGAAGCCTTGCTCCGATGGAAAAACCCAAAATTCGGTAATGTTTCGCCGGCCAAATTTATCCCCGTGGCAGAAGATGCGCGGTTGATTGTGCCAATCGGCAATTTCATTCTTCGCCAAGCGTGCAAAGACGCCATGCGATGGCCTGATTCAACGCGCGTTGCGGTCAATATTTCGGTCGACCAATTGACCAGCACTTCATTTGTCGAAACTGTCATCTCTGCGCTGCATGACAGTGGCTTGCCTGCGTGGCGGCTTGAGCTCGAGGTAACCGAAAGCATTTTCCTTCGCGACGGCGGGCTCGCGGTGCAGGTGCTCGACCGGATGCGCGGGCTGGGTATCAAGCTGTCGCTCGACGATTTCGGAACAGGCTATTCGTCGCTTGGCTATTTGCGCAACGTCCGGTTCGATACAATCAAGATCGACCGGAGCTTTGTACAGGGCGCTGCGAAGAACAAGGCGGAAAGCCTTGCAATTATCCGCGCCGTCGTCGCTTTGGCGGACAGTTTGAATATTGCAACAACCGCTGAAGGCGTTGAAACCGAAGCTGAACTCGCAATGATCCAGCAACTTGGCTGCAACAAAATTCAAGGCTATTATTTCGGGCGGCCGATGATCTTTGCCGACAGCCTGGAACTGTTTAACCGCCATCAGCGCAAGGTCGCCTGATTATTTGGCCGGTTTCGGTGGCCTTCGCGCCATCCACTCTATCACGTCGCGTGCACTTTCATCTGGCAACTCCTGCATCGGGATATGGCCAATGCCCTGATAGATATGGGTACGGCTGTCGGGAAAGCGTTTTGCAAACCATGCGGCGCTACTAACCGGTATCAGCTTATCTTCCTCGCCCCACAGGATTAGCGCAGGGATTGCAAGCGGCTTTGGATCAAGCGCTTCTTTAGGCCGCGCTGACCGCTGGCCGAAGCGTTTGATCGTCGCCTCTCGGTTGCCCGGACGGCGAAGCAGCTCCCAGTACAAGTCAACCTCGGCATCATCGATATAGCTGCCTTTGCTTACACTGCTGCGTAGGCTTTGGTCGATTATTGAGCGTGGCGTAATAATCGTCGCAAGCTGGTTTATCACAGGCCATTGCATGATCCGAAACCCGATCGGCAACGCGGTCGGTTTGGCCTCGGGTTGACCGGCCGAGTCGACAAGAATCAGTCCGTCCAATTTTTCCGGGTGCGTCTTGGCATATTCATAAGCAATCCCTCCGCCCATACTGTTGCCGCCAAGGGTGAACCGGCCAAGCCCCCGATTGGCCGCGACGCGGTCGACCACATCAGCAAAGGCCGCAACGCTATAGTCGTCTTTTGGATGCGGGCCGGTCAGGCCGTGACCTGGCTGGTCAAAGCGGATGATGCGGTATTTATCCTTCATCCGCTGCGTCCATTCGTCCCACGTGTGAAGCGACGCGTTGGAACCGTGGAGCAAAATAATCGCTGGCGCGTCGGCAGGCCCTTCATCGCGAAGGTGAACGGTCAGCCCTTCGCCTAAATCGACAAACTCTGACTCGGCATTTGCGTATTTGGCTTTGAGTTCAGTCAGCGGAACGTCGGCGGCGTATCCCCAAATGAACAGGCCTGCGAAAGCGAGTAGGATAATTACCAATAACCATTTGATCGCTTTCCAGATCATTTGTTGTCCTCCCAATAACTACAGTATCTCGCGCACCAGATCTTGTGGTCTGCACAACCGCACGCCCTTATCTGTTTCGACGAACGGACGCTCGACCAGAATTGGATGGATAACCATTGCGTCCAAAATTTTGTCGTTATCGGCGCCGAAAAGTCCCAGCTCTTCCGCCGGCGATCCACGCGTCCGAAGCGCCTCGGCAGGCGACAGACTAGCGTCGTTAAACAGTTGCTCCAATCTTTCGCGTGCGAACGGCACATTGCGGTAATCGACAACGCAAAGGTCAAGATTGGGTGTTTCCTGCAATATCGCCAGTGTCTTACGCGACGTGCCGCAGTCAGGATTATGCCAAATGGTTGCTTTCATCACGTCTAGTTATCTAATTTACGAATTAACGCAAAATTGTTTTGATTAACCGCGCTTTGCAATTGCTTTTGATAATAGTTCGCAATAATAGCTGTCCATCGATTGCGAGTCATTCGCAACAATGGGCTTGAATTTAGGGATTATCATGCGGTTTTCGGCAATATCGTTAAGTGCACTTGTGGTCGCCCTGTCGGCTGTCACGCCTTTAAATGCTGCAGACGCTCTGAACTATGATGCAGATGCTGGTGTCGATCAGCGAACAATCATCGTCACGGGCGCAAACGACGGTTACGTCGCATCAAACTCGGTTACTGCCACGAAGACCGAGACGCCGCTGCTCGACGTTCCGCAAACCATTAATGTTGTAACCCGCGAGCAGCTTAACGATCAGGCGTTACGCAGCCTCGCCGAAGTATTGCGTTATGTTCCGGGAACGACGGTCGGGCAGGGCGAGGGCAACCGTGACCAGATCACTTTGCGCGGGCAAAACACAACTGCTGACTTCTTCATCGACGGAGTTCGTGATGACGTTCAATATTATCGCGGACTTTATAATATCGACCGCGTCGAAATCCTGAAAGGGCCATATGCGCTCATCTTCGGTCGCGGCGGGGGCGGCGGTATCATCAACCGTGTGCAAAAATCACCAATAGATGCGGAGGTGTTTTACGCCGGACAGGCAAGCATCAACAGCTTTGGGGCGTTTGACCTTTCGGCCGATATTAATGCTCCGCTCGGCGACATGGCCGCAGTTCGGTTCAATGCCGTTTATGAGAATTTGGAAAGCCACCGGGATTTTGTAGATGGCGAGCGATATGCTTGGAATCCCTATGTTGCAGTTGCGCTTAGTCCGGACTGGAAATTGGGTCTGTCCTATGAATATGTGCATGATGACCGTATTACTGACCGCGGTGTGCCGTCGATTGCGACCACAGCAGGTCAGCCCAATCGGCCAATTCGCGGGTTTCGCGACCAGTTCTTTGGCGTACCCGGCGTCAACCGCACTAGGCTAGAAGCGCAAATTGCCAAGGTTAGGCTTGATGGAAAGCTCGCGGAAAATCTGAGCTTCACCGGAACCATGCTGTACGGCGATTATGAAAAGATTTACGTCAATGTATTTGCCAACGGGGCCGCAACCGCGCAAAATGGGACAGTTGCGCTTTCGAGCTATTCCGATCCTACTAGCCGCGAAAACTTCATTGCTCAGGGCAATTTGATTTGGGATGTCGCAACCGGTGCGCTCAGTCATAAGATATTGGTCGGACTTGAATATGGTGACCAGCGATCGTCCAACAGCCGGATTAACGGAACGCTTTCCAGCCCTACTTTAAATCTGGCGACACGGGTTTTCCCAACGGTGAAGTTCAATGTGCCTAACCGGAACACCGTGTCC
>JBKJLZ010000208.1:0-18413 GCA_046596705.1 Sphingorhabdus sp.
ATCCCCTCGATCACCCGGCCTATCAGCGCGATATTGCGGTCCAGATGCCTCGGCGCATGGCCGATGACCGTGTAAAGCTCCGCCCCGGTGCCAGTATCGGGGGACAGGTTGCGGCCAACGCCGACCATGGCGTAGCAGTGGACGGGCCACGCATTTCCCTGTTCCATCCCGCCAATCGCGATCGGCCATCCGGCAAGGAAAGCTCCGCTAGAAGCATAGGCATCTTCCATTTTCAGCCAAGCAGGAACCTTTGATGCGGCATCGTGCGCTTGGGGTGAGCCGTTACGCATGGCTTTGTCCATCGTTTCTTCGAGAAAGCTCGCGGCTACCGACGGGCTGACATATTCACTCTCAGGCACTACCGCTAAATCATCCGGCAAAGCTTTCTTCTCGGTCGCATCGCCCCATTGCACGACATAATTGTCCTGCACGCGGTTGATGCTGGTGCCATCCCACCACTTGGCGGCGGCGAGCGTGCGGATATTGCCGATCCAGCCTTGCGAGAATGGTGCACGCATCAGCTGGATGACCACACGGCGCGGCTTTGCTTTGGCATCGGGCGCGAGGTCCATGACCAGCAGGTCCGAAGGTGCAATCGCAACCCACTCCTCCGCCTTTGCCCCCGCGACAATCTCAGCCGGCGCGGGAAACACCTTCATCTCTTGTTGCGCGGAAAGCGGGTACGCGGCGAGGCTAGCGGCGCAGGCGAGCAGGGTCAACTTTTTCATGGACGCGTTATTGCAAATCGCACGCCCTTGCGAAAGCGCTAACGAGCGGCTAGTGGCGTGCGTTCCCTGCAAGGGATGCGGAGACGTGGCCGAGTGGTCGATGGCGCACGCCTGGAAAGTGTGTATAGGGGTGACTCTATCGTGGGTTCGAATCCCACCGTCTCCGCCACGCAGTCTGCAGTTTTCGGCAGTTTCCGAGAATGACCTCCAGAACCCCGCAGTTCTGCGGCTCTCAGCGACCCAGACTGTACCAAGAGAACCGTTCGGGAGAGCAAACTGGGACCAAATAGCCCGCTTTCTCTGCGGCCATTTTTCGTGGTAGAGTTCGAGGATTAGCGGGTTGCGTTGAACCCAGCGAACGCGCGCTGGTGATTCCAGCGCATCGGCAGTTCGCCAGAAAGCGTCAGTTTGCGAGCGTCAAGATTTGCTGGCTGACGGCCAGCGATAATCTGTTCGATCATCCAGGGATCGAGAAACGCCAGTCTCAGAACCCGCGTGAGATATGACACGAGCATTCCTTCAACCTTAGCGAGTTCGGTAACACTGGTATTTTCCGATTTCAGGCGGTGCCAAAAGGCATAGCCCCTAGCGATTGCCTTGAGCAGCGTATCGACAGCCACGCCTTTGACTGGCGCTGCGCCATTATGCTGCACCAACTTCATGGCAACGCCGGAGCGTGTGAGCTTGGCATGGATGCGCACAGGATGTTGCCGCTCCGCCTGAGGTGGTTCTATTGTAAGCAGACGGGCGGTTTCTGTGACCGACAGCTCGACGGCGATAGCCGTATCGCTGAGCGTTGCCTTGGAGACCAGTTTCGGAATGATACCCGAACTGACCCCTTCCATCTTGCCAGCGATAAGAGCACCAAGCTCAAACAGTCTTGCGGTGCAATCGGGGGCAGGCATTGCGAGCTGCATCTGAGCGATCAGGCCGATAGGGTCACGAAACAGCCCCTGCAGCTTCAGACCTATCAGGCCTTCAATTTCTTTGGCTGGTATCCGCCAGTCAGGCGCATCGCTAGTTTTAAGATGCAGATGCTGGCTTACATAACAGCGGTAGCGCTTAGGTCCTTTGTTGGCATGCACCGCAATGAGCGGTTTGCCAGCTTTATCGAACAGCTTGCCTGCAAGCAGCGATTGATGGGCGCTTACAAATCGACCAAGGCAGCGGCACGATGCTCTAGCATTGACCCGATACATTCCAAAACGTGTTGGACGCAAAAAGTAAATTGCCACGCCATTATTGGTATTAAAATGGTATTGCATGTGCCTGACCTTACTGTTACGCACTCGTTACAGATTGATGGCATGGGAAGGGAACGGGCAATGAGAGGCAAGGCATCTAAGGTATTTTTCAGCAGCTCAGCACTTGCGGCTATGATGGCCGTAATGGCATTCGCACCTGCCGCAGCGCAGGAGGCACCTGTTGCTGAGGAGGCCGATGAGGGAATTGTAGTGACGGGAACGCGCATTAAGAGCGCTGGCCTAGCTTCGACCAGCCCAATTAGTACTCTGGGCAGCGAGCAAATACAGCTACAGCGCGCAGTCACCATTGAAGACATTTCCGTTAAAATTCCTCAACTGGCTGGGGGCGTGAACTCTACATCTGTCGGCAGCGATGCATTTGGTGCGCAAACACTTGATCTGCGCAATCTGGGACAAAATCGGACTTTGGTGCTAGTTAACGGCACGCGCGCGTTGCCGTTCAGCTTTCGTAATGCTGTCGATGTCAACTCCATCCCTGCACCACTTCTCAAACGCGTCGATGTTTTAACCGGTGGCGCAGCGGCCGTTTACGGTGCCGATGCAGTTGCAGGCGTGGTCAATTTTATCATCAATGATGATTTTGAAGGACTTCAGGCCAATATAAACTACCGGGCGGTTGCCGGCGGTGCTTCGCAGAAGAGTGGCCATTTGATGGGCGGCATGAAGCTTGGCGAACGGGGCAGTATTGTTGGCTACTTAGAGTATACTGATCGGGACCCGCTGCTTGCTGGTAATCGACGTTTCGCGCGTGCTGGCACGGCAACGCTACCAATCGGCGGTAACTTCACCGACGTCGCCAGCGGTCGGACATTTTCGTACGATGCCGACGGAGCGTTCACGCTGACCCCGCAGACGACGGACTACACACCGCTTTTCCTACTGGCGCAGCCACTGCGGCGGATCAACGCCGATGCGTTCTTCAAATATGAGCTGTTCGATGACGTCGAGGCTTATGGCCGTGTGATGTACTCAGATGTTAAGACCAAAGGTGGCACGCGGTCGGGCCAAAATCCACCAACTACCGGCGCTGCCGGCGTTAACGTTCAGATTGCGCAGACAAATCCGTTTTTGGACCCGCAGGCGCGAGCATTACTTACCTTTGTAAACGGCTTTGCCAACGTTAACGTGCGCCGATCCTTAGGCGAGCTAGGTCCAACGTTTGCAGAAAACGATCGGCAGAATATTCAAGGCCAGATTGGACTGCGCGGCCAGATCACTCCAGCGATAAATTGGGATGCATATTATCAATATGGTCGTTCCAAAGAATCAATCACGGTTAAAGGCGATGGCCTGAAATCCAGCTTTGCCGGATTGGCGAACACTACCGATATATTTGGTCCGGGAGGAAACTTCACTAGCGTTTTGCAGGACTTCGATTTTGGTAGCCGCGTTCGCACCCAGCAAGTTGCATCAGCCTATATCGCCGGTGATAGCAGCGATTTTTTCGATGGCTGGGCGGGACCGATTGGATTTACCGCAGGCTATGAGTTCCGCAAAGAGACCGGTCGTTTTGCTTATGGTGCAAATCTAAACCAGTCATTTAACCAGGGCGCTGAGTCAGCGCCGCCAATTCCGCCGTTCATCAAAGTCAATGAGCTGTTCGGGGAGCTCGTCCTACCATTACTCTCGGACATTCCATTCGTTCAGCAGCTGAATGTCGAAGGTGCCTATCGCAGGTCTTGGTACGAAAAATCTGTAGGTGCAAATCGCAGCTACGATACTGACAAGCTTGGCATCAACTGGACCGTTAGCGATGATTTGCGTTTCCGGGCAACGCGCCAAACAGTCATTCGCGACGCCAACATCGGTGAATTTGCAAACCCTGTTTTTTCAATCCCCTTTGCAAATCTCCGCACCGTTGCGCGACTGTTCCCCCGCTACGCAGGGGATCCATGCGTTGGCGCAACCAACGCTGCGACAATCACGCAATGTTCGGCTCAAGGATACAAGGGCACCTATGATTCGAACAATCCGGCGAACCTGAGAGGCGGTTATTTCTTCGGTGGCAACGCCAACATCCGGGCCGAACGGGGAAGAACTTATACTGTTGGCGGCGTATTGACCCCAAGTTTCATTCCGGGCCTGAGCCTCTCAGTTGACTGGTACAAGATCAACATCAAGGATGCTGTCGGTCAGATCCAGCCAATCGACGCTCTCGCCAGTTGCTATGTCACCGATCCCACGGCGGGAAATCCATTATGTGCAGCGGTCACGCGCGATCCGGTAACCGGCTTCATTAGGGACGCTTTTGTCGATGACCGGAACCTGGCGTCGATCAAGCAAGAAGGTGTCGACGTAGATTTCAAATATGGCTTCGACGTACCCTTCGGATTGCCCGGTGACAGATTGAGCTTTGGATATCAGGGCAGTTTTGTCACTGACTATACCATCCAGCGCAACGCCGTGCTGACACCAGTCGATTGCAAAGGCCGTTATGGCGCGCGCTGCTCTTCGGACCTGGTGACATTGGTAGCGCCAGATTATCGCCACCGAGCGACCTTTACTTGGGATAGTGAGCCTCTCATCGTGCAGCTCGGTTGGAAGCGGATTGGATCGGTTAAGGACAGCACGACTGGAAGCACCGGCAAAATCGATGCGTTCGACTATTTCGATTTCAATATGGCAATACGCCCGCCAATTGAGGGCCTGACGCTGACGGTTGGTATCGACAATATTTTTGCAAAGAAGCCACCGTTGCCGGTTAATCCTGGAGCGTTCAATACCTTCCCCGATACTTACGATGTTTTGGGTCGAACCTTCGGCTTTTCATTGACCATCCGGAGATAAAAGAATCGGGAAGGATGCAGCGTCCTTCCCGTCAATTTTACAATGTCGCCATGTTCATCATGGCATTTGCTGTAACAGTATCTAAACTGCCAGCGTCCGGGAGATTTGGTGAATGACGCCACTACAATTTACAAGCTTGGATTGGGGGATATTGGTTGCTTATATAGCGATCCTGGCGCTTGCTGGTTACCTAACCACAAAACGCAATATGCAAACTGCGGATGATTATTTTCTGGCCAGCCATCACGCGCCAACTTGGTTAGTAGCGGTTTCGGTACTTTCAACTGTCCAATCGGCGGCGACATTTTTGGGGGTTCCTGACAATAGCTTTCGTGGCAACTTTACTTACTTAACAAGTACGATCGGTGCGCTTCTGGCGGCATGGTTCGTTGCTAAGGTTCTGATCCCTCGCTTCTACGCGATGGGCGCCACAACCGTTTACGAACTGCTCGAGCAGCGTTTCGATGTTAGAGCGCGGCGCGCGGCGGGGGCGATGTACTTAGTTGGGCGAATTTTCGCGAGCGGCGCGCGGCTCTATCTTGCTGCGATTGCGGTTTCGATGATCATGTTTCTCGACGTCGAGCCGCAGCATATCGTCACCGCCTCGTTTGCCTTGCTGCTCTTTGGTCTGGCCTTCACCTTCATGGGTGGGCTGAACTCGGTGATCTGGAGCGATCTAGTGCAAGTGATCCTTTATGTAGGCGCGGCTATCATGGTGCTGATCTTCCTGCTGACCAAGATTCCAACTCCATTACCCGAGATCATAAGTAGTCTTAGCGCATCGCCGAGCGGACAAGACAAATTGCAGGTAATTGACTGGTCGTTCAATTTATCCACTCCGTTTTCGATCTTCGCTGCGGTGACCGGGCTGGTACTGCTCAACATCGCCAATTCGGGCCTTGACCAAGACACGACGCAGCGACTGCTCGCCTGTGACAGCGCAAAGCATGGAAGCCGTGCGCTCTACGCCTCGGTTTGGGCGTCCATTCCGGTCATTCTGCTTTTCTTGTTCATCGGTTCCTTGCTTCATATCTTTTACGAACGCCCCGACCTGATGGCGTCTGACGGCAATGCGGTCGTCCAAAGTTTTCAAGGCGAGAAGATCACTGTCTTCATGCATTTCATTCTGAGCGAAATTCCACCGGGATTGCGCGGGCTGGTGACAGTAGGTGTCATTGCGGCCGCGGCCATCAATTCGGGGCTGATTTCGATGGCGGCGGTATTGATCAATGATTTCTATCGCCCTTGGAAAGAGCGTCGCGGCGAGCAGCAAGAGCAGCATTTTATTCTTGCCGGTCGGGTAACGACCGTCATCCTCGGCCTCGCGCTATTCGCCATGTCCATTCTCTGTTATTACTGGCAGCGGTACAGCAGTCTGCCACTTCTCGATTTTGTGCTTGGAGTAATGGCTTTTGCTTATTCGGGATTGCTGGGTGTCTATTTTACTGCATTGTTTACGCAGCGCGGATCATCATCGTCGGTAATGGCGGCGTTGATCGCAGGCTTCCTCACCATCCTCGCCTTTCAGGGAATTGTCGTTGACAGCATCGGCCTGCCTACAGCTATGAAAACAATCGCCTTTCCCTGGCAGCTTTGCATCGGGACGGCGGTCGCGACGCTCGTTTGCTTGCTAGGAAATACCCCAGCAAATGCGATATCGAAAGAAGCGAATGCATAGCACCGAAAGCCTCAACACTGAGCTGGCTGAGATCGATAGCTGGCCGACAGTAAAAGCTGTAGAGGCCATGTTGGACGGCCAGATCGCCGCGATAGCATCGATAAAGAGCCAGACCGCGCGCGTTGCAAACGCCGCCGAAGCAGCGGCGCTCCTGCTGCAGAACGGAGGGCGCCTCGTCTATGTAGGCGCTGGGACTTCGGGCCGCGTTGCGGTTCAAGACGGTGTCGAGCTCGGTCCGACATTTGGTTGGCCCGCCGACCGGCTCGCTTATTTAATGGCCGGAGGCACCGATGCGCTGATGCATAGTGTTGAGGGCGCAGAAGACGACGGAGATGCCGCGCTCGCGCAGATCGTCGCACTACAAATACAACGGAATGATATAGTCATTGGCGTGGCAGCCAGCGGCAAAACGCCGTTCACGTTATCGGCTATTGTGGCAGCACGGGAATTAGGCGCGCTCACTATAGCAATTGCTAATAATGCGGCGACGCCGCTGCTGGCAGCAGCGGAGCACCCCTTACTGGCCGCCACGGGTAGCGAAGCCATTGCCGGATCGACGCGGATGAAGGCGGGCACTGCGCAAAAGGCAATGCTCAATCTCTTATCGACGGCCATTATGCTGCGGTTGGGTCGGGTTTATAGAGGTCTGATGGTCGATATGGTCATCTCCAATGATAAGTTATTGAACCGCGCTTATAGCATTGTCGAGACATTGAGTGGCTGCAGCGAAGCAGTCGCGATCGAGGCGCTACAGCTCGCAAAAAACGATATCAAGACTGCGGTGCTAATTGCACTCGGTCAAACGCCCGATGCGGCAGCGGCTATGTTGGTACGGCATCAAGGAATATTACGCGGCGCCATTACGGCCTTGAATAGGGGGCCTTTATGAAAGCAATCAAGCTCCCGACGAGCGATCACGGCAACTCGCCGATTTACATGCAGCTTGCTCACCGTCTGCGGCGACAAATCGTCGAAGGCGAAATTGGCGCGGGGGAAGCCCTGCCCTCAGAACGCGACCTTTGTGATATTATGGGCGCATCGCGGGTTACCGTTCGCAAAGCCATTGAATTGTTGATCGAGGAAGGTCTGCTGTCGCGGCGGCAGGGTTCAGGAACCTACGTCACCCCGCGCATTCAGGCGCCGGGCTCATATCTGAGCAGCTTTAGCGAAGATGCCGAAGCGCGCGGTGAGGTAACCGATACGATCTGGATGATGAAAGTGGTGGCCGTTGCATCCGAAGAGGAAGCAAAGTTGCTCGAACTTACTGCAGGATCGAAAGTCGCCCGCCTTAGCCGTGTGCGAATGGCAGGCGGGGAGCCACTGGCTATAGAAAACGCCGTCGTCCCGGCCGATATGCTGCCTGATATAGGCAAGCTTGGAAACTCGCTTTATCAAGCGCTCAACGAATGTGGCAACCGGCCGGTGACAGGGCAGCAGAAGGTACGCGCCGCTTTGGCCGGGCCAGCCGAGGCAAGCCTGCTCTCAATCCCCGAAAAGACCGAGATATTGCGTATCGAACGTCTGACCCGCCGCGCCGACGGGCGACCCGTCGAGCTGACACGCTCCGCTTATCGCGGCGAGCGGTATGAGTTTGTCAGTGAACTGCGCGGGCCGTTCGCGGTTTTGTGAGCGCGGCAAAAGCACTACGCGACCCATCGCTCGACAGTTTTCGGGGCACCGATGTGCTGCTGATGATATTGGTCAATGTGCAAGGCAATGGCGATACAGCTTTTCCTGCACTCAAACACGCCGAATGGAACGGGCTAGCCTTTGCCGACCTTGTTTTCCCGTTCTTCTTGCTGATTGTTGGGCTGTCTGCGCCCTTGGCGCTGGACAAGCCAGGGGCGAATATTCGCTGGACCCCGATAATCAGGCGGACATTGTTGCTGTTTTTGATCGGCGTAGGTCTCAGTTGGCTGATTAAGCCCACGCTCGATCCCGAAATGATACGCTGGACTGGCGTGCTGCAACGTATCGCTATCGTCTATATGATTTGTGCGCTCATCATTGTCCTCAGGCGCGGTGCCGTGTTGGCGGCCGCGCTTGCGGCTTTATTCCTTGCAGTTCATTCGTGGCTGTTGCTGAAGGTCGGAACGCCATCGGGTGGGCCGCCCAGCATGGAACCCGGTATGGGCGTAAGCGGCTGGCTCGATCAGAATTTCATTCCGGGGCGGGTGTTGCGTAAAACATGGGAGCCCGAAGGTGTTCTTTCGACCTTGCCCGCAATTGCCAACGGGCTGATCGGCGTTGCCATAATGCGGTGGATAAAAGGCGAGCATGTAAGTAACATAAGGCTGGCGGTTGCAGGCGCCGCGATGCTTCTTCTGGGCGCAGTGCTTACATCAATCCTCCCACTTAATAAAAATCTGTGGACTGCGAGTTTCGCGCTCGTCACTTGCGGTATCGGGATTGTTTTATGGACGGCGCTGAGGATCCTATGGCCGATTATCGGCAATAACAGGGTCGCGAGATGGACTGTCAGCCTAGGCCAGGCGGCGCTAACTCTCTACGTGGTCCACACGCTGCTGATCGCTCTCATCGTTCGTACATTGCCAGACGGAGAGCGGATATGGGATGTCAGCTACCAGGCTCTGGCATCGACCGGCTTGTCGCCGGCTATCGCATCTTTGCTATATGCTGTAATCGCTGCAGCAATATCCTGCGCGGTTCTGCCCTCGCTCAAAAAGCGCGGCTGGACCTTAAAGGTCTAGTCCAGGAAAATCTTGCCCGGATTGAAGAGGCCAACAGGGTCGAGCGCATCTTTTATACGCCGCATCGTGGCCACGCTGCCCACGCCATGTTCGCGCAGCAGCGCCTCTCGTTTGCCGATCCCTATGCCATGTTCACCAGTGCACGTGCCGCCGACCGATAGGGCGTGGTCGATCATTGCTTCGTTAATGGCACGTGCCTTATCCCAGCTTGCTATGTCATCAGGCAGCAGGATGAAAAAGACATGGAAGTTACCGTCGCCGACATGGCCTAATATCGGCGCGAACAGTCCCGACGAGCCTATGGCAGCTTTTGCGCGGGTTATCGCGTCGTTGAGGTGGCTGATTGGAACGCATACATCGCTTATCCATGCAGCCGCACCTGGAACCATTGCCTTGGCTGCCCAAAGTGCCTGATGCCGTGCCCTCCACAAAGCGCTTCGTTCTTCGGCTGCGCCTGCAAATTGTAACGCGCCACCGCCATTGCCTTCCCCTATAAAACGAACCAATTCAAGTTGGTCTGCAACGCCCGCTTCCGACCCATGAAATTCGAGAAAGAGCGTTGGCTTTTCCGGGAGACCAAGTCCGCTTTGTCGGTTGCAGGCCCGAATTGCGGCTTCATCGAGCAGCTCCATCCTCGCTATCGGGACTGCTGATTGAATAGTTGCAATGACTGTGTCGACCGCGCCTTTGACGCTTTCGAAATCCCATGTCGCAGCGAGAATCTTGTCGGGCTGGCCGTGCAGCCGAAGCGTTGCTTCGACAATGAGGCCGAGTGTCCCTTCGGACCCGGTGAAGAGGTGCGTGAGATCATAACCGGACGCGGATTTGCGAGCGCGAGTCCCAGTAAATATGAGGCTGCCGTCGGCTGTGACGACTTTCAGCCCGAGTATATTGTCCCGCATGCTGCCATACCGGACGGTAGTTGTGCCCGAGGCGCGGGTCGCAATCATCCCGCCGAGAGAGGCGTTTGCGCCAGGGTCGACTGGAAAGAACAGACCAGTTGCGCGGATGTCGCTGTTCAGCTGCTCGCGGGTAACGCCCGGTTCGACGGTAGCCAGCAAATCTTCAGCGCTCACTTCGACTATCCGGTTCATCTGGCTAAATTCGATGAATAGACTATTTGTTTGTGTGGCGGCAGCATTACCTTCGAGCGAGGTCCCGGCCCCGTAAGCTACTACCGGCATCGCATTTTTGGCAGCGTGTTCGACAATATATTGAACTTCTTTGATGTTAACGGGTTGCAAAACTGCAGACGGCGGTCCGTAGCAGTGATAGCCTTCGCTTTGTGCATATTGTGCACGTGCTGCTTCCGACGTGATGAAGCGCGACCCAAAGCGGTCCGAAAGGGCGGTTGCAAAGCTATCCATCACTGTCTCACTTTTTACTATAGCAGTCTTGCGAGCAAGGGTAAATTGGTATTATATAGGTATTATCGTGACGACGGATGACCATATGGTAAACGAACGAAGTACCTTGATGTTCAAAGAAGCGGCGGTAGCAAGCGCCGTAGTGACGGGGCAACGGTCCTTGAACGCGACCTTGATTTCCGAGCTTGCAGGACGGCTTCGCCGTCTCAATCCGCAAATCATCTTTACTTGTGCACGCGGCAGTTCTGACCATGCGGCAACATTTGCCAAATATCTGTTTGAAACGCGGTTGCGGGTGCCGACGATTTCGCAGGCACCGTCGATCAGTTCGATCTACGGCAATGCACTATTGCACATGAAGGACCAGCCTTTTATCCTGGTTTCGCAATCGGGCAAAAGTCCCGACCTGTTGCTCTCCGCCGAAGCTGCCCGAAAGGCTGGAGCGCTGGTCATCGCATTCGTAAACGACCTGGATTCGCCGCTCGCCGGCTTGGCAGAAATTGTCGTGCCGCTCTACGCCGGCCCGGAAAAAAGCGTGGCGGCGACTAAAAGCTATATTGCCACACTCTCCGCTTTTGCGCACCTTGCCGCAGAATGGACAGGCGACAAGGAGTTGCAGGCAGCCGTCAAGGATCTGCCTGTAACATTGGAAAAGGCATGGGCAGCAGACTGGTCCGCCGGGGTTGATATGTTGGTCGAGGCTCACAGTATGTTTGTCTTGGGCCGCGGACTCACCCTGGGCGTTGCCCAGGAAGCGGCACTCAAATTTAAGGAAACGAGCGGCATTCACGCTGAAGCCTTCAGCATTGCCGAGGTCGTCCACGGGCCAATGGCGTTGGTGAAACCTAACTTCCCTTTGCTGGTGTTTCCGCCGCTCGATGCCGGTTCAGCCGGACTCGACCGTGTCGTCGAACAATTTGTCGGCCGCGACGCAAAAATCGCCGTTGCGGGCGGCGGTTTTGGAAGAACGATTTCGTTACCCTTGCCACCCGACTTGCATAGCGTCACCGCGCCGATTGCAATGGTGCAAAGCTTTTATGCATTGGTGAATGCATTGTCCGTTGCGCGCGGCTATGATCCCGACAGACCGCCAATGCTCCAGAAGGTGACCGAGACGCGATGACGATAAAAGCGTTAGTAGGTGCCCGAATATTGGAAGCCGGGATATGGCGCGACGATCATGCCGTTTTGATTCTGGAAGGAAAAATTGAGGCCGTCGTTCCGACGACCTCGGTCCCTGCGCGAGCCGACATTCAAAAGCTCGATGGCGGCAGGTTGCTACCTGGATATATAGATACGCAGGTCAATGGCGGCGGTGGAATATTGTTTAACGACGAGCCGACTTTAGCTGGCATCGTTGCAATTGCTGACGCGCACAGGAAGTTTGGCACGACGGCGCTGCTTCCGACTCTGATTAGCGACGACTTCGATGTTATCGCTGCGGCCATCGGGGCGGTGGATGAGGCGATTGCATCGAGTGTTCCCGGGATAATCGGCATCCATATCGAGGGCCCGTTTCTCAATCCTGGCAAGCGCGGCATTCACGATCCCCGCAAATTCCGAAAGCTTGATGATCGGGCGATCTCGCTTTTGTCCTCGCTAAAAAGCGGCAAGACGCTGGTTACGCTTGCACCCGAACTGGCACCGTCCGGCACCATCGCGGCTCTCGTCGCGAACGGCATAACCGTTGCCGCTGGCCATTCCCTTGCAAGTTATGACGAAACGCAGCGCGCTATTGACGAAGGCCTGACCGGCGTCACTCATTTATTCAATGCCATGACTCAATTGGAAAGTCGCTCGCCTGGCCTGGTCGGCGCGGCTTTGGACAGCGACCTTGTCTGTGGGCTCATCGTCGATGGCCATCATGTCCACCCGGCCTCGCTGCGCGCAGCCTATCGAGCCAAAGGCGCAAACCAGTTGATGCTTGTCACCGACGCCATGCCCACGGTCGGCTCGAACACCAAAATGTTTAGTCTGGGCGATATACAGATAATATCTGAAGATGGCATGTTACGGTCGACCGATGGGACACTCGCCGGGTCCGACCTTGATATGGCAAGTGCGGTTCGCAATTGCATTGACATGATGCGGGTCAAACTTCACGCAGCATCGCAAATGGCGAGCGGTACTCCAGCGGCGTTTTTGGGTCTCGGCGAAAGCTATGGCAAGATTGCGCCCGGCTATCGCGCCGATATCGTGCATGTCGATGAGCAGTTGATGGTACAGACGGTATGGATCACAGGCGAGGCCGCATGATACCCCAATTGGGGATTATCGAAGGCTATTTCGGTCGCGCGTGGAGCTGGTCCGATCGGGCCGAGGTCGTGAACAGACTTGTATCTGCTGGCTATGGTTATTTTCATTATGCGCCTAAGATTGACAGCAAATTACGCCGTAACTGGCAAGTATTGCACGATGCTTCAGAGACTGGATCGATACAGAGCTTTGCGCGGCACTGCCAAGGGCTTAAGGTTCGCTTTGGTGTGGGGCTTTCGCCTTACGGCGCGCATTTAGGTTTCGATGCAGCGACCAGATCCGCGCTTAAAGCCAAGCTTATGCACTTGAACAGTATGGGCATCGAAGATCTTGCTATTTTGTTTGATGACATGCGCGGCGACGTTACCGATCTCGCACAACGGCAAGCAGAGATTGTAGCCTTCGCAGTCGAGAATAGCCACGCGTCCCGTTTCTTCATGTGCCCGACCTATTATTCGAACGATCCGGTTCTCGACCGGGTATTCGGCGCGCGTCCTCCCGAGTATCTGGAATCGCTTGGCAAACTACTCGACCCATCGATCTCGGTTTACTGGACGGGCGAAGAAGTATGTTCGCGTGAGTACAGAGCCGGCCATCTGGCCGATGTCGTCTCGCGACTGGGCCGTAAGTTGTCTTTGTGGGATAATTACCCCGTCAATGACGGGCCGCGCATGGCTGGGCATCTTCATTTGCGAGCGTTTACCGGGCGCCCTTCCGATGCGGGACAGTATATCGATCATCACGCAATCAACCCCGCTTCACAACCAATCCTTGGTTGCATCCCAGCCTTAACGTTGCCCCAAAGTTATGACGAGGGCGAACGTTATTGCTATGGTTCTGCTTTCTTCGATGCCTCTGTAGCCGTTTGCGGGACTGACTTGGCGTCGATGCTTCAGGCCGATTTGATGTCGCTGCAAGATAGCGGCCTTGACCGTCTCGGCGAAAGGCGTGACACCTTACGGCAAAATTATGCGGCGGTCGGCCATCCAGCGGCGCGTGAAATTGTTGATTGGTTGGACGGCGGCTATGCCGTCACAGGTGAGATGTTGCAGACGCAATAGGCCGGCCTGCAAGGATCAGCGCTCCGTCCAATGCATCGCCCAGCGCGTCTTGTAACTGCGCAACGATACGCACCCTCAGCCATGGCTTCATCCGTTCGGCCAACCCTCCCATAAGCACGCAGCGCGGAGCACCGCGTGAGATAATGGTTTCGATAAAACGCTCCACATGCAGCGCCGCATCGCGCACGATCGACAGGGCAATTTCATCGCCATTGTCGGCGTAGTCCATTACCAAGGGCGCAAAGCTTGCATAGTCACCAGAGGCGGCATCATCCATCCAAGAAATTACCCGCGGTATCGCATGATCAAATTGTTTTGTAATCGCCTGACTTAGGGGTGAAGGTCGCGTCCTGCCGTCCAATGCGCGCAGGGCATGCCGAATGGCGCTCAATCCTAAAGCTGCACCACTGCCTTCGTCGGATATTGGAAATCCATATCCACCAATACTGGAACTGTCTTCGCCGCGTTTGACTAAGCCAACGCTCCCGGTACCGAGGATCAAAATCGCTCCATCGCCACCCATATGTGCGCCCAAATTGGCGATCATGGCGTCGCTAGAGAATTGCACATTGGCAAAGGGAAAGGACAGCGCCTGAATGCGAGCTTTCATCCCCATGCGGTTTATTCCCGCAATTCCCATACCGCACCGGATGGTCGCAATCTCCGTATCTTTCAAGCCAGCCGCATCGATCGCTTGCGTACAGACCTCAAGCAAAGTCGAATGAAGTTCCTCAATTCCAATACGGGTATTTGCTGGGCCAGCCTTGCCCAAACCGAGCAAGTTGCCATGCTCGTCGGTGAGCCGCGATTTACTCGCCGTGCCGCCCGCATCGATGCCGAGGTAAAGGTTCACGCTGCCACCATTTTTCTTAAATGATCATCTGGCTTACAAAGGACACCGCCCGACATCGGTTCTATAACGCCCGTCGTGCCTGGATATGTGATTGGTAAGCCATACAGGCAGCGATAGGCAAGATAAGCAAATCCCTGTGCTTCAATCGCGTCCCCGTTCCAGCCGAGCTCGTCGGTCAGCGTTACCTTCACTTTTGAATATTTCTCGATCATGGCAAGCATTGTGGCGTTTTTGCGTCCGCCGCCGCAAACAATCAAGCGGGCAGGTTTTGAAGGAAGTTGATTTAGCCCGATTGAAACTGCCTTTGCCGAAAAGGCCGTTAATGTTGCCGCGCCGTCCGTTCGTGATAGATGTGCAACTGGGTTCAAGTCAAAGTTGTCACGGTCGAGCGACTTCGGAAAAGGGGCTGAAAAGAACGGATGCGCTAACATGGCGTCAAGTTGAGCTTCAGCAACATTACCTTGAGCAGCATAGCTTCCGCCGTCGTCATATTCGTAGTTGGTGTTCAATGATATCCAATCGTCAATTAATGCATTTGCCGGTCCGCAATCGAACGCCAGAATGTTGCCATTGGGTTCGATATAGGTCAAATTGGCGACACCTCCCAAATTGAGTACAGCGACAGGCTCGGCAGGATCAACAAATAATGCTCGATGAAATACCGGAATGAGCGGAGCGCCTTGTCCTCCGAACATAACATCGTAACGCCGCATATCCGACATTACATTAATACCAATGCCGTTGGCCAAAAACCGCGGGTCGCCAATTTGCCATGTCCATCCTTTATCGGCGCGATGGGCGATAGTATGGCCATGCAGGCCTATTATAGACACTTCATTCGAAGAAATCCCGACCTCCCTGATCAGCGCACTGGCCGCCCGCAGATGATGATCGTTCAGAACGGCTTGGCATTGGTCGATAATCGGATGTGACTGGGGGCGATTATAACTTGCCGCTAAGTTGCACGCCCCAGCGATTTGCGACTTTGTTTCAGCAGGATAATGCTCAAACCAGAAGCCCATCTGCTCCACTGTATATAGGCCGTCGGTTCTAATCATAGCCGCATCAATGCCGTCGCGGGACGTCCCGGACATCAATCCTATGGCGATTTTCACTTCATTTTCCTCAATTATTGGTATTATATTGGTATACATGTTGATGTTCCACTTGTCCAGTGCTGCGGCAGGCGGTGCGGTTCTCCCCACACACTGTCGTCGATGTTGGACTGAACGAATGGCAGATTTTGTCATCGTGCTTGGTCAGAGGGACGACCGCAATTGATCGAAGTGTCATTGTGCACTTTGAACGGCTTTAAAACTTGCGTTATTTCAAAAAAGACTGACTGCTACGTGCGAATTTTGGGTGTTTCGCTTTGCGTCAGATGTCGGCCCCGATGCGACATATCCTGCCGATCACTATTTTCTTTCTACAAAGTTAGTATTCAACTCTTTTTCGCCTCCCTACCAACCAAATTAGAGACAGCGATCCCAGGGGGTACATGATGCAGTTTGATGACGTTATTCTCGGTCGGCGAAGCATACGGGGCTACAAGCCTGATCCTGTTCCCAAAGCGCTGATCGAAGAAATTCTTAGGTTAGCGATGCGCGCGCCATCCTCCATGAATACGCAACCCTGGAATTTTTATGTCATCACTGGCGAACCGCTGAACCGCATTCGTGCGGGCAATACCGAGCGAATGATGGCAGGCGTGGAGCAATCCCGCGAGTTCCGCACCGGGCAGGCTTTTGCAGGCCCACACCGTGACCGCCAGGTTGGCGTTGCAAAACAGCTATTTTCCGCAATGGGGATCGAGCGTGATGATAAAGGGGGGCGACAGGACTGGGTGCTTCGCGGCTTTCGCCAATTTGATGCGCCTGTATGTATAATTGTAACTTATGACCGCGTGCTGGATGGCAGCGACGATACGCCCTTCGATTGCGGTGCCGTAGCCACTGCCTTAGTCAATGCTGCATGGTCGCGCGGGCTGGGCGCGGTAATCAACAGTCAAGGCATAATGCAGTCTCCCGTTGTGCGTGAGCACGCAGGGATAGCCGATGATCAGATCATAATGAAAAGTATCGCACTTGGCTGGCCTGATGAAAGCTTTCCTGCAAATGCCGTAGTTTCGGAACGCAAGTCTATCGACGAGGCAGTGCAGTTTGTCGGGTTCGACGATTAGTTTCTATTTTTTGGAGTAGGGCGTTCTGCATGACCTGTAATTCTCTGTTGCTTCAAGCTGCCCTTGATAACCCCAATAAGATTCGCTGTTCTAAAAAGTAGTCAATTTGGCTCTGCATTCCACAGAATTGCTGGCAACGAGACAGAAACATGGAATTTGCAGCGAAATAACGCTGAATTTTGTCGTATGGCCGCTGCAAAGTTGGCCCGCGCACTTTCAGCTATTCGACCCGTAACTGCAATAAAGGCGCTTAACGGCTTAATCTCGGGCACAAAGGATTGAAAGCTTTAACTCCATCAACAAAAAAGGGCGAGGACCGAAAAGACCCCGCCCTTATATCGACTGTACAGACGCGTTTGTCTAATCGCAGCCGTCCAATCCGTCAGCTTACGTTGTTTGCATGGAATTGCTGACTTTATTAAACGTATTTGAGAGGTTTGACCCTAAGCTGCCCATTGCAACGATTGCAGCAACTGCGATCAAAGCGGCGATAAGGCCGTATTCAATTGCGGTCGCGCCGTCTTCGGTCTTCAATAGTTTCTTGATAATGTTCATTTTGGTCTCCAATCTGTTTATTCAGACCCCAAGTGGATTTTTGAAAACAACAGCCAAAATGGTATTATATTTTTACATTTACCAAATCGTTAACGTGCAAATGATAAAAAGTTGGTTCAGTTCTAACTATACGCTGTTTTTAACTAGGGCCCGTGTCGGACTTAACTTTCCCGGTAGCAGGTCCATGACCGTTAAGTTCAATAGCCGTGCGGGCGAATCCATTTTGCAATGCCTTTTACATATTGCACCGCAGCCGTTGTCTGCGCAGAATAGCCAGCATGTTTGCAAGCATTCTGGTTCCCTTTAGGCGCTCCAGGATTACTATCTCCGTGCATTGGGCATCGCCGCTTACCTTTTACCGCGGGGGGTTATGCGGCAAGCTTGACGATAAAAAACTTTAGGTCGGCAGCAGTCAGCACGTCGTAGTTTTCCAGCAGACGCGTAACGCGTTCGACTTGCTGGTCGAGCTCGGTGACACTATTCTAACTACCATAGTCGTGTCCCAATCGGTAAGGGTGGTCATCACTTCAAGACTGGGAGTTGTCGACTCTTGGCGATCCCATTGCCCGGCATTATGTAGGCGTTGCAGGAACGCCAGAGATCGCGCGTGATTAGCGCAGTTTTGGCGTACATGTTGGGTCGTTTCATTGCCCTCGAAATCCCACACAAACCCCAAGAAGAAACAAGTTTTTATTAACCTTGTTTCATTAGCTTGGCCGTGGTTTATTTGGTGGATCTACACAACATGAAAGCAATCATGACTGATTTTGGCGCAAAGATGTACCGCAAGAGCATCGCCGCGGTTGCATTGTTGGAGAACAGCCTGCTCCGCATCATGCTGGGCTGGGTCGCGTTTATTATGCTGGCCGGCATATTGCGTACGATTTATGCTGTGTCGCCGATCAATAGCGGGGTCAGCTTTGCTCAAACGGTCATGCCCTATATAGCGATTGGGGTAGCGCCCATTGCGGCT
>JBKJLZ010000242.1:0-3157 GCA_046596705.1 Sphingorhabdus sp.
ACTGGTCGGGCATCAACGCGGCACGGGTAATTCCGCCAAACCGGAACGCCGGTTTGTCGGTCGCGAATACACCGAGGTCGATAATTCCGGGTGCGACAACCAGCCCCGTTACATCGAGCTGCTCGGCCAAAGGCGATGCCTTGCCGACCGATACAATTTTGCCGTCTTCGACATGGATGTGCAATGCCTGGATCCCAGGATTGCCCGGCAATATTGCATGGCCGCCGATGACGCTGATGCCGGTCATGCCCAGCCCTCCTGCCCACGCGCTTTGCGTGTTAATATGTCCAGGCAGGCCATCCGAACTGCGACGCCCATTTCGACTTGCTCGGTAATCGCAGAGCGTTCGACATGATCGGCAATGTTGCTGGCTATTTCAACGCCGCGGTTCATCGGACCGGGATGCATGACGAGAGCGTCGGGTTTGGCCTTTGCTAACCGCCTGTCATCGAGCCCGTATAAATGGAAATACTCTCGCGGGGAGGGGATGAAGTCGCCCTGCATCCGTTCGCTTTGAAGCCGCAGCATCATTACGACATCTGCTCCGTCAAGCGCCTGGTCGAAGTTGGTAAACACCTTTGCGCCAAAAGCCTCAATGCCAAACGGCATTAGGGCTGGTGGCGCAACCACCCGAACTTCCGCGCCCAACGTTGTCAGGCAGAAAAGGTTCGACCGCGCGACCCTGCTGTGAAGTACATCGCCGCATATCACCACCCGCTGGCCTTCGACGCGGCCCTTGCGGCGCATGATTGTTAGCGCGTCAAGCAATGCCTGTGTGGGGTGCTCGTGGCTGCCGTCGCCAGCATTCAGGACCGGGCAGTCAACCTTGCCGGAAATTAACTGAACTGCACCCGAACTGCCATGGCGGATTACGATCGCGTCCGCGCGCATGGCGTTCAGCGTCATTGCCGTGTCGATCAGGGTTTCGCCCTTTTTGACGCTCGATTGGGCCGCGTGCATGTTTACGACATCTGCGCCCAGCCGTTTCCCGGCTATCTCAAACGATAGCAATGTCCGTGTCGAATTTTCGAAAAAGGCGTTGATGATGGTTAGCCCCCGCAAACGGTCGTCATGCTTCGCCGGACCTGACCGGTTGAGCGCAACCCAATGTTCGGCCTCTTGCAAGATGTAGAGAATTTCCCAGGACTGAAGCCCGGCGATGCCAAGCAAATGCCTGTGCGGAAAGGCGGCCGAGCCAGATGGAAAGCGGTCGGCGGCAGATTGTTTTTTCGATGTCATTAAAGCCAAGCCCTTAAGACTAAAACCGGTGGGAGACAAGGTGATTGCGTTGTGCAGCTTCTATGCGTTGAATCGTTGCTTCAGGTCGTTGAACTTATTGCAGGAAAGCAATTTCGCCATTGGCAGGGACGCTCGCTAATTGGATGTCAAAGCGTCTATCGCACCCTGCAATATGAAAGCCGCCGCGCCGCTGTCGATTTTGTCGGCGCGTTTCGCTCGACTCATGTCGGCGGCGATCATTTCGCGTTCGATGGCTTGGGTCGACCAGCGTTCGTCCTTCAGCAGAATGGGCAGGCCGATATCTTCGATATTCTTGGCAAAGGAGCGGGTTGATTGGCTACGTGGACTTTCGCTGCCGTCCATATTGAGCGGTAAGCCAATAACTATTCCTTTGGTCGCTCGGGTGGCGATTACAGCCAGCAAAGTGGCTTTGTCCTTGGAAAATTTCTGACGTTTGATGAGATCGGCGGGCGACGCATAACTCCAGCCTGCATCGCAAAATGCAGTGCCGATGGTTTTGGTGCCAAGATCGAGGCCGATCAACACTCCGCCGTCTGGCAACAACTTTCGGAAATCCGGGACGCTTTCAAAAATCATTGGCGTTCACTAACCGTCCGCGCTGAGCTTGTCGAAGGTCAGTTTTGCGTAATCTGTTTCGACGAGCTCATCGCGAACCGAAATAATGCATCATCTAGCCATGAATTTCTGCAACCGCCACAATGCGTCAACGCGAATATTCGACCAGAACAGTGGAATATCGTACACATGATAATTGTTGCCGGGCAAAACATATGGTCCCATTTCAACAGGGTCGCCAATCAACAAAAATCCTTTTTCGTCGCAGCGCGCAGGTACGGTTGCAGGAATTAGCTCGCCAGTACTCATGTCACCCGATGGCTTAAGCGTTCCAAGATTTGCTGCGGCCAATGCATCGGCCTCGCTCCCACCGTTGAGCGGGTTTGTGCACAAAATTGGCGTACCTTTGCGTGACACGCCATCGAAACCGGTGGTGCCGTCATATAATTCCAATATCTTGCCGTACCGTGCCGGTTCAGCATAGCTTTCCCAACTCATCACACAGCCCGTTACGTCGGGCGAAGTGCAGGCGGGCAAGCCCATGGCGGGCAAATCCGTGGCGACCGATACTGGCCAGCCAACAATATACGCCACCACAACCCGTTTCGCGATCGGTTTTCCGGCGATTCGATCCTTAAGCAAATGCGTTAGATGGAGCGCACCTTGGCTATGTCCGGCCAAGATGATGGGCCGGTCCTTTTGAACGTTTTTCGCGAAATGGTCGAACGCGAGAAGGATGTCCTGATAGGCATCATCGAGCGCTGCCGCGCCTTCGGGTTTGGTCGTGAGAAATGCGCCGATCCCCGCCTGCCGGTAACGCGGCGCCCATATTTCGCCCGATGCGGCAAAAGGGGTTGCCAGCCCACGCAAGAACAATCGCGCGCGATCCTGTGATTCCTGGTCATCAAGCGGAGCGTTCCAGTGAGTGCGCGCCATGAAGGACGTCGGATGAATAAAAAATGTCGCAGCCGACCCAGGCACTTCGATCTCGGGCGCGCCGACAGGCTGCCACTGCGTGACGTTGTGCTCGCGCTGACCACCGCGTGAAAACCACATTTTAGGATCGTCATATACGTTGGTAGCGAGTGCAGCCTGCTTTTCGAATTTCACCGTTGGCTCTAACTTGCCGATGGCAAAATCGGTCAGTTCGTCCTGATAAATGCTGAGTATAAAACCACCGGAAATTACCAGCACGATGAGTGCAGCGAAAATATAAAGAAATTTGCGAGCCATATAGCGAGGCCTATTACTCTTGTGGGGCGAGGCAATGCAATGCCACATGCTCAACTTGGTTTCTGGGAGAAGGTTTCATGGATTCGATTCGGCACTCGGCAGAGGATTC
>JBKJLZ010000215.1:0-3435 GCA_046596705.1 Sphingorhabdus sp.
AATCACTCGGCGTCCTTCCGGACGGATGGAGCATGGCGTCTTCGTTGTTGCGTCAGGCGATGCGCGATAAGGTCGTGCAGTATATGTTGAAGCAACATCATGTGCAGTCAGGGGACGTCAGAAGGATAATCGCAGGCCAGAACTCGGATGAGTTTGCCCTCCAAATCCTTTCGACCCGCATGGCTCGCGAAACGGGCTTTATCGAATCGCGTGTATTTGCGCCTTTATCGCAAATGTTGGCGCCACGGGTTTGGGAATACCGTTCAGGAAACACCGCCTTGGAAGGCGCCATGCTTTTGCTGGGCAGTGCCACCGTCGCATTGTCTGTGGTGGGGTGGCCGGTAGCGGCCATCCTTGCTGCTATATTCACGTTGTTTGTCCGATCGGTGCGGCTGGCAACTTATGATACCAAAGGCGATCCCTCTGTATCCAAATGGGTCGAACCGCTAAGCTGGGCGCTATTGGCAGTCGCCGTGTTTGCCGCCTCGACTATCGATGGCTATCAGACCAGCGAAAGCATGTTTGCGGCAACCATGATGGTAGGCCTTGCTCTCCTTGCTACGCAACTGAGATTACCGAAATGGGCCGAAAAAACGTTACAATCGCCTGCGCTGGTGGCGATTGGTGCACTCTTTCTTTCAGTGCCATTGGGTTTCGCAGCCAGTGTTAAATGGATTGCTGCGGGGCAATTGCTACTCCTTCTAATAGCCAAATGGACGCCTCGACCAAAGGCGTAAATCCCAGCCAGCAAAAGCTTTAACAGGCTTAAATTGCCATTAACCCAAATTTGCTATGTGCTATGCTGTTATTAACAGGGAAGTATCAGTGAGCGTGTTGGGAAGCAGCAATGCAGATCTATTGACCGTGGGTGCAGCATATGCCCGAGACGTGCATGCCCTGTGTAATGATGTTGCAGCGATGACATTTCCAACCGCGATATCGTCTCCAACGGACGAGTTAATTAGTGCCGTGAAGGCAAAGCTAGTGGCCGTCGTTTTCGACGTAGAAGACCGGTTGCATAAGGGCGCAGCAAGAACGGTTACGGGGTTGCCTGCGACTTGGCCTTTGCTAGCGCAATCCGGGTTTCTGCGCGAACCCGACTTGATCGATTTCATGCTCGCTCGCGTTGCCGAAGACAGGCTATCGAGCAAGATTGAAAGCATACCGCCGTTTGTTGCCAAACTGCTTGATCATGCTGACACCGGTGTTGCTGAGGCCGCGCAAGCGTTGCTTGCTGCAGAAAGTTTGCACCGAAATGCGCGCGGAATGTCTTACAAGGCCTTGCGTCCCGAGTTGCTTCACCAATTGTGCTGGCGGGTCGTGGCCGCGTTCGAGGTTGCTGGCGGGGCCCGCGATGCAAGTATATTGGAAAACGCGCGGTCCTTGCTTGCCGAATATGATGAAAGCCAGACTGTGCAACCTGCAAGTCGAAAACTTGCCCATTTCTTGAGCGCTGAAGGCGTTACCGAGTTGCTCGATCCTGAAAAATCCGGGCTTCACCTTTATGCTGCGCTATTAGCGAGCAACCTTGATATAGATCATGATCAGGTACTGCGTCTCATGGACAGTAGTTCGATTGCGCCGCTTTCGGTTATGCTCTGCGCTGTTGGAAATTCTTTTGATCAGGCGTTGGCAACCATCTACATGCTCAAAGGATTTTCGCTCACCCCGAATGACGTAGCTATGTTCAACTCAGGATTTCCGTCTCTCAAACAGGAATTAGCCGCGGAAGAAATTCGAAGGTGGGCCGTCAACAGAGCCCAATTTTTAATGTCGCAGCAAGCGAAATCGATTTACGCATGATTGTCGGCGCGCGCCTGTCGCAACCTATAGAAGGCGGCGTTAGCCCCGATGGACGATTGATCTTTGCTGACGACGCGCTGCGGCAGTTGCATCGGCGTGCGGGCGGAAGTGAGGGCGGCACACTTGCGATACCGAGCTTGGCTAGTTTGGCAGCACTGACCCATCGTTTAAAAATGCGGTTGTCGCGTGCTGTTCGCGTGGCCGATGAAAGCGAAGATCTGGAATTATGGGTTGAGGCCGTTGCCGAAGGCGACGTCGCTAAGCTTACGATCCTCAGCTGGCGAACGGTAGCACCCAAGGTCGTTGCGTGGGACGACATCAATAGTAGGCAGCAAATTGCTCTCGCATGCGAGAATTCAGTTATTCTGTTCGACACCGCGCTTCGTTTGATCAGTGCGAAGGGGCCAGTAATCGGTAAGCTCAAAACAACCGACTTTGGACGGCCAGCGAGCGATATATTGACGAAGATTCTCGGCGAAGGTCAAAACATTGATGAAGTGATCCTGGCGATAAACCAAAAACGCGAATATGCATCGGTGATCGATGCAGATTTATCTCGACCAACGTCGATTTCCGGCACTCCGCAGATCACAGCAGACGGTTCGTTTGCTGGCTATTGCTGCAATCTTACAAGCGTCAAAACCACGGATACTCAACAACCGGTAGTCGCTTCACCCGGCGCATTGTTCGGGCGACAATTGGTGCCTGTGCTGAGGCAGCCATTGGGACGAATAATCGCCAATGCAGAAACGATTGGTAACGGATTGAACGGACCGATTCGCGAAAATTATACATTATATGCAAAAGACATTGCGAACGCGGCAAGGCATCTAACTGAACTTGTCGATGATCTTGGCGATTTGGAAGCTGTTGAGCGCAACGATTTTGTAACCGCCAAAGACAACATTGAGTTGGGCGATGTAGCAAGGCAAGTGGCAGGTTTGCTAGCGCTGAAGGCTGCGGATCATAGCATCCGGATAAAAACCCCTCATCCGTCGCTTAAAGCAGCTGCGGTTGCCGATTTCAAACGAGTACTGCAAATCCTGCTTAATCTGGTCGCCAATGCGATCCGTTATTCGCCCGACGGTACTGAAATTAGCGTTGATATCAGTTCGTCCAACGATGGAGCGCTGCTCATTGTCAGCGATCAGGGTTCAGGAGTTGCGCTAGAATACCAGGAGCGTGCGTTCGAGAAATTCGAACGCCTCGGGCGTATAGGGGACGGCGGTAGTGGACTGGGTCTCTATATCTCGCGCCGTCTTGCCCGAGCGATGGGTGGTGACCTGACCGTCGAAACCGCTACCGGCGGCGGCGCACAATTTATACTAAGCTTACCGATCAGCTAATCGGTTAACGTTTGTCGACCGCAGAATAATCGCGCCGGACAGGGCCGGTGTAAAGTTGCCGTGGGCGACCGATTTTTTGTGCCGGATCGGAAATCATTTCGTTCCATTGCGCGACCCAACCTACCGTACGCGATAATGCAAATAGCACAGTGAACATTTCAGTTGGAAACCCAATCGCTGACAGGATGATGCCTGAATAGAAATCGACATTAGGAAACAACTTTTTATCGATGAAATACGGATCGTTGAGCGCCATTTCTTCCAGTTGCAGCGCGACGTCAAAGAT
>JBKJLZ010000071.1:0-6440 GCA_046596705.1 Sphingorhabdus sp.
TTACCGTTCGTACCTGCCGTGTTCTTGACCGTAGCCATATACTGCCCTTACTTGCGAAGCGGAAACTGAACAGCCCGCGATTTCGATAGAACCCCAAGCGCTTTTTGATACGGTGACATTTCTGTCCAACCTGCCGGAGCGATTCAGCGGCCTGATAGACTCCTTTCGCGTGTTTTGCCAACAGTGAATTTGACGGCTTTGTGACTAATCGACAATGCCACAGTTGCAATAAAGTCAACCGGTCAAAAATTGCGGCTTAAGCTTGCTTATGCTAACAACATTTGCCTATGAGGCCCGCCCTTGATTTGAAATTGTTTGGAGTGAACGAAATGGCGACGTCATGGACGCCAGATAGCTGGAGGAAAGCAAAGGCGATTCATATGCCCGTCTACCGCGATCAAGCGGCTCTGACGGCCGCTGAAGAAACGCTGCGTAATTATCCGCCACTTGTTTTTGCCGGCGAGGCACGGAACTTGACCACCGATTTGGCGCAGGTAGCCGACGGTAAGGCATTCCTGTTGCAAGGTGGCGACTGCGCGGAAAGTTTTGCCGAGTTTCATCCGAACAATATCCGTGATACATTCCGCGTTATTCTGCAAATGGCCGTGGTGCTGACTTTTGCGGGTAAGGTGCCGGTAGTCAAAGTTGGCCGGATGGCAGGACAGTTTGCCAAGCCGCGGTCGACGCCGACAGAGACTATCGATGGCGTCGAGTTACCAAGCTACTTCGGTGACAACATCAACGATATAGCATTCAACGCCGAGGGACGCGAGCCTGACCCCGAGCGGATGGTCCGTGCTTACAGCCAAGCAGCATCGACGCTTAATTTGCTTCGCGCGTTTTCCAACGGCGGCTACGCTAACTTGCAGCAGGTTCATGCATGGACCCACGACTATATGGGTCGCAGCCCATGGGCTAAAAAATACAAAGAAACGGCTGACCGGATCGGCGAGGCGCTTGACTTTATGGCGGCCTGCGGTGTCACTCCCGAAACAGTGCCGCAGATAAAAGGCACCAGCTTTTACACCAGCCATGAGGCTTTATTGTTGCCATACGAGCAGGCAATGACTCGTCAGGATTCGCTGACTGGCGGCTGGTATGACACTTCAGCACATTTTTTGTGGATCGGCGATCGCACTCGATTTGAAGGCTCGGCGCATGTCGAATATTTGCGTGGCATCGGCAATCCCATCGGCTTGAAATGTGGACCCAGCCTTGAACCCGATGCACTGTTGCGGATGCTCGACACGTTAAATCCCGCAAGGGAGCCGGGGCGCATGACGCTTATTTCGCGCTTTGGCCATGATAAGGTCGAAAGCGGATTGCCTGCTCTTGTCCGCGCCGTGCAACGCGAAGGACATCCGGTTATATGGTCGTGCGATCCGATGCACGGCAACGTCATCAAATCCGCCAGCGGATATAAAACCCGGCCTTTTGAACGAATCCTTGCCGAAGTGCGCGGTTTCTTTGCGGTGCATCGCGCGGAGGGTAGCTTTGGCGGCGGTATCCATATCGAAATGACCGGACAAAATGTCACAGAGTGCACCGGCGGGGCTGTAGCTGTCACCGATGAGGGGCTAGCCGATCGTTACCACACCCACTGCGACCCGCGCCTTAACGCAGCGCAATCCCTCGAGCTGGCATTCCTGTTGGCCGAGATGCTCAACCAGGAGCTAACCGAACGCGCCAAGCAAGCGGCGTGATGCAGGGCACCGTCGTAAAATCGGGAGTGGGTTTTGGCAGTGCACTAGCCATGGTCATAAGTTACACCGCGTATAAATCGGTGTTATGGGCGATTATCCACGGCATTTTCAGTTGGTTTTACGTTGGTTATTTTCTTCTCACCCGCTAGCAGCTGATGATCACTTGCTGGTGGTTTCCAAACGATAGCCATAACCGAACACAGTGAATAACCTGAAACCATTGTCAGGCTTCAGGTCGAGCTTGGCTCGAACCCTTGAAATATGCATATCGAGCGTCCGCGTCGCGAGATCTGCGGTCGTTCTCCAGATTTTTTCCATGATATAGCGCCGCGACAATGTGAGGTCCGCCTGACGAAAAAACATATCTGCAAGTTCGAATTCTTTTGCAGTCAAAACCGTCGTCTTATTGTCGACGGTCACAGTCTGTTCAATCCGGTTGAACAAATACTTGCCGTAATTAGCTTGAGCATCGAATGTCCCGGATCCATTTTTTCGCGTTAACATTGCATTGATCCGTGCAGCTACGACCGCGCGATCTTCCGGTTTGGTTATATAGTCGTCAGCCCCAGCGTTCAAAGCGTCACTGACGTCCTTCTTCATAGAGCGGTTGACCATAACAATTACCGCGGGTCGGTCGGGCAACGCCGAATTCATCGCCTGCAAAGTCGCGAGGCCGTTTTTGTGAGGCAGATTCCAGTCGAGGATTAAAAGGTCAAACACATCACTCGCCAGCGCATGCGATAAGGTGTTTCCGTCTGGGCAGGTGGTCACGTCATGCCCAAGCCCTTCGACAATAGAACTTAGAAACGAAACCACATCGGGTTCGGCATCAGCAATAATAACACGCATAATCTCAACTCAACTCTCTAAAATACATCCTGACGGGATACAGATGAGTCAATAACGCGCGAAACGCCGGAAAATATGCATCGACTGCAAAATAAAAGAAATATGCGGATACCACCGGTTACAAATGTCGCTGCTACTAAAGCACTACATCAGTAAAAAGATGGCTGGGGCGGCAGGGATCGAACCTGCGAATGCCGGCATCAAAAGCCGGTGCCTTACCGCTTGGCGACGCCCCAACATCTTGGCTTTTTGGACAGAAGGACCATCTGGCCACGTCTGCTGCGGCGGCCTTATAACGCGTCGTTCTCCAATGGCAATCGTGGAAAACGCGACAATTTAAGATTAGCCGATGCGCTGAACCCAACCATGCGGATCGGGTGCCGTGCCGCGCTGGATGTCCACCAGTCTGCTGCGCAACTGCTGAGTTATCTGGCCGGGCCCTCCCGCCCCAATGGTGAAGGTACCGCTGGTCGAGTGCACGCTGCCAACCGATGTGACGACTGCCGCGGTACCACATGCAAAGGCCTCGACCAACCTGCCGGAACTAGAATCGTCGCGCCACTGGTCGATGGCATAGCGTTCTTCGCGGACCGTAAGACCTTGCTCGCGCGCGAGGGTCATGATTGATTCACGCGTGATGCCTTCAAGGATGGTGCCATCGGTCGGTGGTGTGATGAGCGTGCCGTCGTCAAATAAGAAGAACAGGTTCATGCCACCAAGTTCTTCGATCCAACGATGCTCGGCGGCATCGAGAAACACAACTTGGTCGCAACCGCGCGCAATAGCTTCGGATTGTGCCACGAGGCTGGACGCATAATTGCCGCCACATTTGGCCGCCCCGGTTCCTCCGGGCGCGGCACGAGTGTAATGTTCAGACACCCAGATCGAAATCGCCGGAGCGCCACTCTTCCAGTAATTGCCGGCGGCCGAGGCGATGACCATGAAAAGATATTCGGACGACGGTTTGACGCCCAGGAACACTTCGCTGGCAATCATGAATGGGCGCAGATAGATCGAACCGCCATCGACCGGGGGAAACCAGTCGCGGTCGACTTCGACGAGCTGCTGACAGGATTGTAGAAACATTTCCTCCGGCAATTCAGCCATCGCCAGTCGCTTTGCCGACCTTTGAAAACGGCGAGCGTTTTGTTCGGGCCGAAACAGGGCCATGCTACCATCGGCGAGCCTATACGCCTTTAGCCCTTCGAAAATCTCTTGCGCATAATGCAGCACCGCAGTGGCCGGATCGAGCGTCAGCGGACCGCGTGGTCCAACCTTGGCGTCGTGCCAGCCTTTGCCCTCGGCATAGCGGATCGTCACCATATGATCAGTGAAAACCCTTCCAAAGCCGGGGTCGGCAAGCAGTTCGGCGCGGCGCGCTGGATCGACCGGATTGGAGTTCGCTTCAAACGGAAATGCGCCGGTCGTCATCATCATGCTCTATCAATATCTGGTACACAGGAAATGGTTGCGCCGTCCTATTGCCTGCGCCAAGATACGTCAATATGGCTGTCCCATCTTACCCAACGTCCGATAACATGACGCCCGCCGCGTCGCCGCTGTTTTTGCGTGAACATGAAGTACGTCGAGGTGTCGAGTTGCTTTTCTTTGGCTACACACGACTCACAAAATCGATCGACGAGGGGTTGGCTGAGCATGGATTGGGGCGCGCACATCATAGGGCGCTGTATTTTATTGCGCGGCAACCCGATCTGACGATTAGTGATTTGCTTAAAATGCTGGCCATTACCAAACAGTCGCTCGGACGGGTGCTTAATGAACTTGGCGAACGCGGGCTAGTCGAGACTCGTGCAGGCGACGCGGACAGGCGGCAGAAGCTCTTGCGGTTAACTGCTGAGGGCAAAGCTTTCGAAGGGCAGCTATTCGATGCGCTGCGCAGCAACCTGTCCGCTGCCTATGCGGCGGCGGGTCAGGAGTCGGTGACGGGATTTTGGCGTGTGTTGGAAGGCCTTATCCCGCCGACCGATCGTGTTATGGTGGCGGCATTGCAAAAGGACATTTTATGAACGAGACGCTGCACCGGCTGGAATGTATCATTGTCGAAAGGCGAAATGCATCACCTGACAGTAGTTATGTCGCATCGCTTTTTGCCAAAGGCCGCGAAAAAATGGCGCAGAAGGTCGGCGAAGAGGCGACCGAAACGGTAATCGCGGCATTATCTGGAGACTCTGCACGGCTGACTGCGGAAGCCGCCGACCTGTTGTTCCATTTGATGATTCTGCTTAAGGATGGCGGCGTGAGCATAGCTGACGTGGTTGACGAACTTGAGCGCCGAGAAGGTGTGTCAGGATTAGTTGAAAAGGCAGCGCGGCCCGAATGACATTGCGGATCGGCATATTGGGCGCGGCGCGGGTTGCCACCTATGCGATGATTGCCGCCGCCCGCGATGTAGACGGTGTTGAGGTTATCGCGGTTGCTGCACGCGATCCGGCTCGGGCTGAAGCCTATGCCTCCGAACACGAAATTCCAAAAACATATCAAGATTATCAAGCGCTCATTGAGGCCAACGAAGTAGACGCAGTTTACAACGCGCTGCCACCCAATCTTCATGCCCATTGGTCCATCGCAGCGGTGAACGCAGGCAAGCCAGTGCTGTGCGAGAAGCCGTTTGCGCTGAGTGTTGTGGATGTGGAGGCAATGCTCGCCGCCGAAACCCGGACGGGCAGGTTGATCATGGAGGCGCAGCACACATATTATCACCCGCGCCACGCCCGCATTCGAGAGATTGTGCAATCCGGCTTGCTTGGCAAAGTCCGGCACATTTCGGCCCATTTCGACGTGCCTGTTCCGCAGACGTCGGGCGAAATTCGCTGGGATGGTGCAGTTGGTGGCGGCGCGTTGTGGGATTTAGGGGTTTATCCGGTCTTTTGGTTACGCGCGACGATGGGGGAAGAGCCACAATTGGTTTCTGCCGCACATGCACTTAACAATAAGGGTGCCGATATTTGGACCGACGCCGCCTTCACATTTGCATCCGGCGCAACTGGCTCGATATCCTGTTCGATGGAGCGCGTTTTTGCTGCGTGGCTGAAAGTGGAGGGTGAGGGCGGCACTTTGTTTGTCAACAATCCGTTGTCGCCGCCCAAGGAACAAAGCTTGACGCTCGATATCGACGGCCGAATTACTGAAGAGCGATTTACGACACGACCGACATATTCTTTTCAGCTGGAAGCATTTCGCGACGCCGTTGTTAAAGGCGAGCCCGTTCATACACGGGGCGTAGATAGCCTCGAGACAATCCAGGCATTGCAACACATTCGTACTTTAGCTGGAAAGGACTAGCCGATGCCCATCGACGCCACGTTGCCTTATGATAGCGAGAACATCTTTGCCAAAATACTGCGCGGCGAAATTCCCAATAACACCGTGTATGAAGACGACTATGCATTGGCGTTTCACGACATCAACCCGCAGGCGCCTTTACATGTGCTCGTTATTCCAAAGGGCGCGTTTGTTAGTTGGGATGATTTCAGTTCGCGCGGCAGCGATGCCGAGATCGCCGGTTTCGCGCGAGCTGTAGGCAAAGTAGGACGAGATTTGGGCTTGGTGGAACCCGGATATCGCCTGCTCGCAAATATTGGCATCGACGCGCATCAGGAGGTTTCACACCTTCATGTGCATCTTTTTGGTGGAAAACCGCTCGGACCAATGCTGGCCCGCTGAAATTAAGTTGCGCGATGTGGATTAGCGGTTAGGTTCCTGCAAAATCAAGAATCCGTAAGGGGAGTGTGAATGATCTTTGGTCGCGTAAAATCAATCGACGCTATATTGGCGACGGCGGAGAAAAAATCTCTGCACCGGACGCTGGGCGCTTTTCAACTAACGTTATTTGGCATCGGCTGCGTCATTGGCACCGGAATATTTGTT
>JBKJLZ010000072.1:0-25065 GCA_046596705.1 Sphingorhabdus sp.
CAAAACTTCGACCGTTTTTGACGCCATCGGCGCCTCCCAGGTAGCAAAGGCGAGCTTTGCCGGAATGCGGTTGCTCAATCGGGTTAATCGGCAATTGCCAGTCTGGCCTTTCGATCCTTTGCCGTCGGCCGGTCCAGTGATCGTCGAGATCTACACCAGCATTGCGGCGCGGGCTTCTGGGGTGCGAAAGGGGCGCAGCAAAATTCGCGACGCATTTGCTTTGGATGTCGCTTTGGCCGCATTTGATACAAGCCCACACTTGACGCTTGATCGCTACACAGATCACGCAACCGATGCGATTGTGACCGCTGCATGGTTGCGTCATGTCGCCCGAAAACCGGAACTATGGAACCCAAAGCAATTAACCGACGAAATAGCTGCAACAGAGGGCTGGACCTTTGGCGTAGTTTAAGGTTATAGGCGCCCTCAACGTGCCGGCTTAGCTCAGTTGGTAGAGCACCTGATTTGTAATCAGGGGGTCACGAGTTCGAACCTTGTAGCCGGCACCACTTCAATTTCTTGGTTAAATGCGAGTTGGCGCACCCCATTTGCGAAACGCGGATGTAAAAAGAAAGCTTAACGGCCAAAGAATTTTGGCGTAGGCTGCACCTCATAACAATAAGATATCGGTCGCACGATTTTTGAATCGCTTTCAGCAGTGGTTCGATCCGGAGGGTATATGCGAGCGAATAAAATACTTGCGTGGTCTGTCGCGTCGGCGGCGATCAGCTGTGCATGGTGCGCGCCACTTTGGGCGCAGCAATCCCGCCCCAGCCAGATGGACAGCTTTCGTATCGGGTCCGACGGAAATGCACTGTGCCAAGCGCAAAGCAAATCCGGTGACGCTGCGGTTGTCGGCATGTTCGACCGATCGTGGACGGTGGTTTGCCGTGACGCATCGCAGCCAGTCGGGCAGTTATTCGCACTGCGTGGTGATACCGCTTTAACGGACTCCCGCATTCTCCAATCATCCGAGGTGAAATTGTCCTGCGGCGATTGGTTGCCCGCAGATGTGCCAGGGCTTGCCAATACGGTAGTCGCAAAATGCGGGACTGCGCGGTCGGTCTACCGTTACCAGTCGGGCAAAACCACATATTATGCCCAAGGATTGAACGCATATAACTCAGCGGTTCGTCTTGGGCTGCGAACGGTTGTTGCCGACAGGCTGATTGCCGAAACGATCGAGGTTGCCACTACCGGCAGCGGTGACGCTTTGACCTTTGCCCGCACGCAGGCGGAAACACTGGATATGCCGACCGCTCTTGCCGAAGGCTATCGGCGTAACAACAGCGGAAACTTTGTTGAGGCGGCGCAGTTTTTTGATACCTTGCAACAACAGGCTCAAGCTAGCAGCGCAGTTCGTCAGAACGAGACCGAAATGCAGCGGATGCAACGGCTGCATGAATATGCTGTCAATCGGGCCTTGCAGTTGTCAAATCTTGGCGAATTCGAGCAGGCCCAGGGTTTATTCGGTCAGGCTGAACGGATTCCGCTTACCGACCGTGTCCAGTTGCGGCTGCGGCGCAATTTCAAGGCTATGCATTTTCTGAACCAGCAACGTTTGGGCGAAGCCATTGCCGTCCTCGATGCACCAGTCCTGCAATTTCGCGATGATCTGCTCGCTGATCGAACAAATGTCGAAATCAGCGAGCAGATTGCCGCAGAGGTAAATGGCGGCGACCCGAATTTGGCGAACCTTGGCGTCAAGCAGGAGACATCGCTGACCCCCAACGAACGCGCCGCAATTATCGATGCGCAGGCGCTTCAATTGAAGGGCACCATCCAGCGGCTTCAGGGCAAGCCGGGCGAAGCGTTGGCAAACATGCGAAATGCGCTCGCCGATGCGGTCAAAATCCGCAACGGACGGGTGGTATCGATTGCGCGGCTGCGTGCGCAGATCCTTACCGAAATGGCGCTTGCGGAAGAAGATTCGGGGAATTTCGCCGCGGCCCGATCATTGTTCGACGACGCACTGCTATTGCTCAGCACCACTTACCCGGAAACAAGTGCAGTCAATAATGTGAGGGCGCGGCTTGCGGCATTTCTGGCAAGGCGCGGCAACGAGGCTGAAGCCCTGAGCATGTACCGTCAGGTGATCGCGACAGCTACTGAAAACGGCATTGGCACGACCGGATTGACTAACCAGTTGAAGCCCTATCTCGACTTATTGAGCAACGGAATCGCCAAGAATCCAGCCCTGGTTGATGACCTTTTTCTGGCATCGCAAACGCTTATTCGTCCGGGTGCTGCTGACTCGATGGAGGTATTGTCGCGCGAGTTACTGGCCGACAGCAGCGAAGCGGCAGGATTGTTCAGACAATCGGTCACTCTATCGCGCGATATCGAGCGTGGCCGGATCGAATTGGCAAGGCTAGTGCAGCTGTCTTCGCAGGACCAGTCGGCCTTGCCACTATTGAACGCGCAGCAAGCCGGACTGAAGACGCTTTCCGAGCAACAGACGATTACTCAGGCGGCGCTTGCAACCTATCCTCAATTCCGGGCGGTTTCGAAACAGACAATTAGTCTGAGCGAGCTTCGCACGATTTTGAAACCCGACGAGGCTTATATGAAACTCGCGGTTTCAGGTGAAGGCGTTTACGCAGTATTTGCCGATGCGAAAGGCACGACCGGATATCGGTTACCCATCACTGCCACGGAAATGAGCCGCAAGGTCAGCGATTTGCGCGCGACGATTTCGACGTGGCAAAATGACACGCCAACAACTTTTGCATTCAATGTTGCGCTTGGACGAGAGCTGTTTGTCGACCTGTTCGCTCCCATCGTGGATCGCCTTAAAGAAACTAATCATCTAATTTTTGAGCCTGACGGTGCAATGCTGCAGCTTCCGGTAAATCTGCTTATTGCTGAACAATCGGGCCTAGATGCGTACCTGGCGCGATCGCAACAGCCGGGTGCGGACGAGTTCGATTTTCGCGGCATCGCCTGGTTCGGGCGCCAAACCGCTGTTAGCACATCAATTTCGGCACGTAGTTTTCGCGACGCGCGCGCGGCACCCGCGTCGAATGCCAATCGTCAGTATCTTGGCTTTGGCAGCAACGCGCCTGCATTCGCGCAGCTTGTAAAAGCGCCGACTAGCACTGGCACTACCTTCGATTCTATCGACTGCTCCTGGCCGCTTGCGCAATGGAACCGGCCAATCGCCGATACCGAACTGTTGGCGGCTGCAAACGTAGTCGGCTCGGATAAATCGAGAGTCATTACCGGTCGCGCGTTTACCGACAACGCGGTGAAAGCGCTCCCCGATTTGGCTGACTACCGAATACTCCATTTCGCAACGCATGGTTTTGTCACAGCACCGCAAGTGGGTTGCCCCGCCCGGCCATCGCTGCTCACTTCAATCGGATCAGCCGATTCGGATGGATTGCTGTCGTTCAGCGAAATCTTTGACCTGAAGATCGATGCCGACGTGGTCATTCTTTCCGCATGCGATACCGCAGGTCAGGCAAGCGCCTTTGCAACCGAAGAGGCCGGGCTTCGCAGCGGCGGGGGTACCGCGCTCGATGGCCTCGTTCGTGCTTTTATCGGTGCTGGCGGACGGAGCGTTATTGCTAGCCATTGGCCAGCCCCCGACGAATTTAACGCAACCGAGCGCTTGATATCCGGATTGTTTCTAACCGAGCAGCTTTCGGTCGCCGAAGCAATGCGACGCGCGCAAACAACTTTAATGGACGACGCCAATACCTCACATCCATTTTATTGGTCAGGCTTTGCAGTTATCGGTGATGGCGCAAGAAAGTTTTTGGGGAGCACTTAGGCTCTGTCAGTGCCCGCCAACAACAGTACCGCGAAAAATAGCCGCGCATTGGATAAGCGCGTTACAGCGCGGCGCAAGCTGGTCCAGCTTTTGGGGCAGCTCGGGACAGCTCGGCTGTTGCTGACACTGACATTGTTATTACTCGCAGTTTTTGCAGCGCGCTTTAGCTGGAATGTCATTCTGATCGGTGACGCCGAACGCGCGCTTTATGATTTGCGCGAAACCTATCTTGCTCCGAAGGTCGATCAAGACGCTCGGATAGCAAAAGTGGTTTATACAGACGACACGCTAATCGAGACGCGCAAGCGGTCACCTCTTGACCGCGACATGCTCTCGCGCGCGCTTGTCAACATCGACAAAATGAACGCGAAGGGAATTGGCATCGACATATTGATCGATCAGCCACAGGATGAAGATGCTGCGCTGATTGCCGCACTGCGGGCAATGCAGACGCCGACATTCGTTGCTTATGCAAATAGCGAAACCAACAAAGACAATATCAAGCAGCGCCAGCAGCAGTTTCTGGACAGCTTTATCGCCCGGCTGGCTGGCACAAACAGCAATGCGACCAGTATCAGGGTCGAGGCCGACATTGATAACGTCGTCCGTAGCTGGCCCTCTATCAAGCTAGATCTGCCGCCGATCATGGCGCGCGCATTGGTTCCCGAAGATCGAACTTTGCAGGGATATACCGGGTCGATTGCTTTCAAAACGACAAACTCCGATGAACGGCCGCTGTTCCTTTCGCTGCCGATCGAACTGCTTGCCAATGACGAGATTGCGCTGTCTTTTGTCGAACAAATTCGCGGCAGATACATCCTCATTGGCGGCGACATTGTCGATATTGACCAGTTCGAAACGCCGCTTCGACTGCAGACCGCGCAATCGATGATCGGATTGGATGTCCATGCACATATGCTTGCGCAGTTGCTCGACGGCAAACGGCTGTCGCATATTTCAGGAATTGCGCTTTGGGCTGTCGCGTTCCTGGTTGTTTGTGCAGGTGGACTGACCAGTTTGTTGGTTGGCGGCGCCAAAACCGCGCTGTCGATTGTAGTGCAAATGCCATTTTTTCTAGGCCTCCCGCTGATATTACACCATCAGGGTTTCGACACTCAAATGTTACCAGCATTCGGATGGATGATTGGCTGGAGCATTGCCTTTGCCGCCGTCGGAATGGCCGCACGTGAAGTCAGCTCTGAACAGCGGCGTTTTGCCCAATCGGCGTTGGGCAAATATCTGCCACGCGATATCGCGCAAGAAATACTCGATGAACCGGAAAGATTGGCCTTGCACGGGGAGAAGCGTGAAATTTTTGCAGTCTTTACCGATCTTGAGGGCTTTACAAAAATGTCGCACCAGCTCGAACCGGAAAATGTTGCAACGTTACTGAACGCCTATCTCGACAAAATGTGTTCGGTAATACTGAAATATGGTGGAACGATCGACAAATTTGTCGGTGATGCAACGGTGTCGTTTTGGGGAGCGCCAATTTCCAGACCCGATGACGGGGAGCGCGCCGCGCGTGCCGCTTATGAGCTTTGGCAAGTCGGCGAGGTTTTTCGTAAGGATGTTTCGCGTGGCGGACCGACAATTGGCAGGACGCGAGTTGGTCTCCACTTCGGTGAAGCAGTTATCGGCAATTTTGGCGGCGAAGGCCGAATTCAATACACAGCGCTTGGCGATACCATGAACACCGCCGCTAGGCTGGAAAGTGCCAACAAGCAGACAATGACCGGTATGTTGGCAAGCCGTGAAGCGGTTGATCGTTCGGGCCTGAACTGGTGGCGTCCAATGGGCAGAGTGAGGTTACGCGGACGTGCACTTCCGGTCGATGTTTATGAACCTTACCCTGACGGGTCGCCCGACGAAGCGGAAGCTTTGGCCGCGATCTTGTTGGACATCCGAACCGACAAAGCAAATCGGATATCGAAGCTGGCCGCACTGGCAGAGGCCAATCCCGATGACACTTCGCTCCAAAATCTGTTATATCGTCAAAATAATCTGGAACCCGGAGGATATTATGCACTGGACTAAAAGACCTGTTGCTGCCGCAATTGTAGTTGCCAGCTTGGGATCGATTGTTCCCTCGGCAGTAAATGCGGAACCGATCGTGATCAAATATGAGGGGCGGAGCGGCGACCTATACAAGCCGGGGAAAAAGCTTGTTCCCAATGCTCAAATCAGCCTGAAAGCCGGCGAAATTCTTACCGTCCTTGATGAACGCGGAACGCGGGTATTGCGAGGCCCGGGAACTTTCAACTCTTCCAGCTCAGCGACTGTAAAGAGTGTGTCGAACTCGAGCCTTGCTGCATTGATCCGGACGAGTTCGGTGCGTCGGGCACGTACCGGAGCAGTGCGTGGCGACACGTCAGCGGCATTGCAGGCGGCGAGCCCGAATTTATGGTTTGTCGATCTGAGCAAATCGGGCAAAGTCTGCGTAGCTGATTTCAACAATTTGCAGCTGTGGAGCAGCAATGCAGAGTTTCCGCGAGACTTCATCGCAACTGACATTGCGACCGGCACGACGGCGTCAACGCAATTCGGCAAAGGCCAGAGGACGGCAAACTGGCCGTCAACGATAACAGCGGCGAATGGCAAAAACTATACGTTCGCGATTTCCGCCCGGTCGGAAAAAACGACGGTTCAATTAGTCAGGGTCGCAATGACTGGTGAAGAAAAGCTCGACAGAATGGCTTCGATGTTGCTCGAAAATGGCTGTCAGACGCAGGGCGAATTGTTGGCCGCTACGTTCGCGCAGGCAGATCCAGTCCCAAGCGGGCGATGAGGTAATGTGAATTACCAAGTGGCAATTGCTTGGTTGCAAGACGTTTATGTCCTATAGTCAGCACAAGACTGATTTATGGACAATATTTGAATCCAGAAGAGTCTGCCCTTTGGTCGCGGGGTGATTATGGAAGCTTTTGAGTCAAGTTTCCATGTGTCTGAATGAATATTAGAATTCGTCGGACGCATCGCATTTCGTGGTCGTGTTATTGTAGCGGTAACACAGAGAGGGGACCGAATGGCGTTTTGTGGTACTTTGCTATTTCCGACCGTCCTTGCCGGGTCGGTTGTGTTTAGTGTCTCGGGCGCGAATGCCCAAACGGTTAATGCGCCAACGCGTGACGAACTACAATCCAAACAGCTACCGACTACAGAACGGCGTAACAGCAAGCTGACAGTCGAAGGCGACATTGAGCGAGCGCCCTGCCCGCTCGCTGACCCGCAATTCAGCAATGTCGAGGTAAATTTTGCTTCGGCTGAATTTGCAAACCTTAAGGGTCTTGACCCAACGGCGCTCGACAGCAGCTGGCAGGAATTTGCCGGACGCAGCATCCCTATTGCGCAGGTTTGCGAAATCCGTGATCGCGCAGCGACAATCCTTCGGCGCGCCGGATATCTGGCGGCGGTACAGGTGCTGCCACAACGGATTCCGTCCGGCGGTGTGCTGAAATTCGACGTGCTGATGGCGAAGTTGGTGCGGATCGAGGTTCGCGGTGATGCCGGGCCCTCGGAACGCCAAATCGTGCGATATCTTGAACCGTTGATTAGCCAAAATGTTTTCAATGCAATCGATGCCGAACGATCAATGCTACTCGCGCGCGATCTGCCCGGCTATGACGTGCGGTTGACGTTGCGTCCTGCGGGCACCGTTCCCGGTGAGGTCATCGGGCAGGTGTCCGTCAGCTATCGACGTTTTGAAGTCGAAGCTAACGTGCAGAACCTGGGATCGCGCGACACCGGCCGCTTCGGCGGATTGATCGGTGTCAAACTTAACGGGCTGACTGGTTTGGGCGACCAGACGACATTCAGCGTTTATAACACTTTTGATTTTAGCGAGCAGACGATATTGCAGGCGGGTCATAGCTTTGCGGTCGGCGGTGACGGGCTTCGGCTTTCAGCAGACGTCACTTACGCGTGGACTTCGCCAACGCTGTCTCCTCCTGCGCCAATCAAATCGGAGACTTTGGTTGCCTCGTTCGATGTCTCCTACACGATTATTAGGCGCCAAAGCCGAAATCTTATTGCTTCAGGCGGGCTGGAACTGGTCGATCAGGATGTGAAGTTCGGGCCGGTCGCGCTGACCAGCGATAAACTGCGCATGTTGTATGCGAGGATGGATTTCGATCAGATCGACCCGGCGAGCTTTTCAAGCCAGACCGGTTATTCGGCTGCCGAGCCACGTTGGCGATATGGTGGCCATTTAGAATTACGGCATGGAATTTCCGCGTTCGGTGGCAGCAACAGATGTGGGGTGCGTTTTGTCAACTGTCTTCCGCCATTTACCCCGCTTAGCCGGATTGAGGCTGATCCCACCGCGCCTGTGCTGCGCGGCCAGACCTATCTCGAGGTCAGGCCAGTGCCGAATGTGACGCTGGCATTGGAAACGCGCGGGCAATATTCGAACAAGCCGCTAAGTTCTTTCGAGGAATTTTCAGGCGGAAATTACACGATCGGGCGGGGCTATGACGCGGGCACGTTGCTCGGCGATAGCGGTATCGGCACACGCGCCGAACTCCGGCTGTTCAAGCTTCAACCAAAGTCGAGCAACAGCTTTGCCGTCCAGCCATTCGCTTTCTTCGATGCGGCGCGCGTTTGGAACAAGGACCGGTTTGCTCCGCCTTATGCCAATAACCGGCAAACGCTGTACTCGGCCGGAGGCGGGCTGAATGTGGCATGGGGTAGCCGGGCGATCTTGAGCGTTATGGCAGCGGTACCGCTTAGGACCGCTGGGCTGCAGGCCACCAAAGGCGATGTCCGCTTCTTGATGTCGTTAACCGCAAAACTCATCCCATGGAGACGCTAATGTCGTATCCCGCTTTGTCCAAATCCCGCAACTCATCAAGCCATCTGCTGCTCGGTGCTGCAACGATAGCACTGACCGTCGCGGCAATGTCACGGCCAGCAACCGCCCAATCATTCCAGGGTACAGCCGATGTCGTTCAAGGCGGTGCCACGGTGTCTACTTCACCGAATAACACAACCGTCAACGTCAATGCGCCTGTAACGGTAATCAACTGGCGTCCGACCGATACCACGGGCACTGGGACGATTGTGTTTCAGCCGGTCGGTACGACGGCCTCGTTTCAATCGGCAAATTCTCCCGACTTCACCGTGCTGAACAGAATCTTGCCGGTGGATGCAAACGGCGCGCCCGTTATTTCGCGCGCCATCCGTTTCGACGGCACAGTAAATTCGCAGTTTGGAGCTGTGAGCGGCGTAACCGCAGGCAGCATTTGGTTCTACACACCCGGCGGAATAATCCTGGGTTCGAGTGCGGCATTCAATGTCGGTAGCCTCGTGCTTTCAACCAGTGAAATTAGTCAATCGAGCGTATTTGTCGGCAATAGTGGCGGGATCAATTTCACGGGGACGCCCAACCCCAGCTCGACGATAACCTTGCAAAACGGCGCCCGGGTGAACGCTTTGATTAACGGCTCGAGTTACGTCGCCTTGGTGGCACCGCGCATTGAACAAAACGGCTTGATCCAGGTTGATGGATCGGCGGCGCTGGTCGCGGCAGAGGCCGTCGACATCACAATGGATAGCGGCACTGGTCTGTTCGACATCGCGGTCTCGACGGGCACCGGCGATGCCAGTGGTATCGTTCATGGTGCGACGGGTTCGACTAACGGACCAGCCAGTGCAGGCAGCGGCGATCCACAGCGCATCTATATGATGGCGATCCCGAAGAATGCCGCGATCAGCATGCTGGTCAACGGCAATGTCGGCTACACTCCAGCCGCCACGGCAACGGTGCAAAATGGCGAGGTTATACTTTCGGCTGGATACGACATTGCCAACGGCAACGTTAATCTGGGCGAGCATGCAACCCCAGTGACCAGTAACCCGGCCAATATCACAATCGGCGAAACGTCGAACCTGTCCACCAGCTTTACTTCGCGGGTATTTGCGCGTGCCTCAGGTGATTTACGCGCCAGTCCGGGCACTGCCGCCAATGGCCCTGGCTTCCTCTCGTTTAGCGGCGGTGCATTTTTGTTCGGTGACTTGTCGTCGATCGTCGAAACCAACAATAGCTCCGAATTTGTCGGCGTCGGCGGCGACCTTGTCGTTTCCTCGCGCCGCGCCGGGCAAGGCGGTAATGCAGTGGTGCGCGTTTTGGGCGGTTTGATCGGGGTCAGCGGTGATTTAACCGTAGATGCGACATCGATCGGCTTTTCGGGCCAGACTTCGGGCATCTCGCTATCGAACCTGGTTGGAGGAGACGGACGCGGCGGAAACGCATCCATTGTCGTAACCGGCGGAGGTTTGCGCATTAACGGCACAACGCAGGTCGTCGCGCGCGGAATTGGCGGCTACGGGACCAGCACGGCCGGTAATGGCTTTGGTGGCATTGCGTCGGTTAATCTGGGCGGCATCAGTTCTCAGGTTCAACTGAGCGGGGGTCTAGAAGTGCAAGCCGGCGGCTTTGGCATACTTAGCTATCTTTCGCTCTTTGGAGCAAATCTGGATCCTGCAGAAGGGGTCGTTGGCGGTAACGGTCAAGGTGGTTCGGCCAACGTAACGATTGATGATATAGCCCTGCTAACCTCACCTTCGCTCATCATCAACGCTGCGGGCAATGGTGACTCAGGCGGCACATTCATCGATGGCGGTGGTGCCAATGGCGGCAGCGGAATCGGCGGGATCGCATCGCTGACGTTAAACAATGAGGCGCTCACCCTTCCCGATCTCACCGTCGAAGTATCGGGCAATGGCGGCAATGGTGGACGGAGCGACGATCCGAACGCCGCGGCGGGCGATGGCGGTCAGGGAACTGGCGGCACCACACAAATAAATCTTGGCGGGCTTGCAAGCCTTAATCCCGCCACTGGCACATCGGGTGGCATGGCCGTTGTTGCCAATGGCAATGGCGGCGCTGGTGGCGAAATGATTTTCGGTAGCACCCTCGACAGCGGGTCGGGCGGAGCGGCCACCGGTGGTACGGCAAGTATTTCGATCACCGGATCTTCGCAAGTATCGGTTGGTGCCATCGCGGCGCTGGCCGATGCAAGAGCCGGCACTGTCGGGGGCAGCGGAACCAACTTCGGTGGCACCGGAGTCGCCCAAGGTGGCATCGCGTCCATATTGATCGAAACTAAAGGTGCCGTCGATGCGCCGCTCCTTAATGCCTCGGCAAGCACGATCACTCACCTAACCTCGCGCACCGGCAATGCAAATGGCGGCATCGCGAGCATCGGAATAAATGACGGAACGGTCATCTCGGACGAAATTAGTGTCCGCGCCAATACGGTGATTGACACAGAAAACGGCCAAAATGTTGGATCGACAAACGGAATGCTGGCTGGAAACGGGACAGGTGGCAACGCGTCTTTGGCGGTCAGCGGCGGCTCGCTGACGGCAACCCGTACCATCATTACTGCCAATGGTCAGGCCATGGGCCAGAATCCCGACGGCAACACAGTGCTCGACGAGGGCAGTGCAATCGAAGGTCAGTTGGCTGGAGGCGATGGCCGTGGCGGGAGTGCCGAATTCACCATAGGTGGCGGTTCCGCCAATTTTGCCGGGTCCCTTTTGATCGAGGCCTCAGGCAGAGGCGGTAACGGATTTATCAATTCGGATGCTTTCGTAACACAACCGACGGTTGCGGGTCGCGGGGGAGAGGGTGTCGGCGGTGATGCTGGCGTAAGCATATTTGGTGGCACATTAACTACCCCGGAGGTCGGCATTCGCTCCGAAGGCACGGGCGGAAATGGCGGCGCATTTTGGGGGCCTGATGCAGGAAATGCCGGTCAAGGCGGCTTCGGCCAAGGCGGCACCGCCGAATTCCGCGCCGCCCAGAATATCTTTTTTATCGATGCGCTTACACTGTCTTCGATTGGTCAAGGCGGCGGCGGCGGAACTTCCGCTGTTCCGATCATCTTCGAGGGAACGTTTTTCGGATACAGCAACGGCGCAGCGGTCGGAGGCTTAGGCGGCGGAGCTTCTGGCGGCCGGGCGGCATTGGAAATAGATTTCGATCAGGTTCTCGCCAGCGTGATACTTGATGCCAGCGGGTTTGGTGGGGCCGGTGGTCTTGGGTTGACTGGCGGTCAAGGTGGCAACGGCTTCGGTGGTAGTGAAGAAGGTAAAGGCGCACATCTCGAGCTTAGCTTTGCCGATCTTAGGATAGATGCGCTCATTTTGCGGTCTAATGGCACTGGCGGCAGCGGTGGTCGAGGCACTGGAGGAATTGGCGGCATCGGTGGGAATGGCACCGGCGGCGATTCAACCGTGCTCGCACGCGGCGCTGCAGCAAATCTGACCACGCTTGATGTGCTGGTTCAGGCCAATGGTGCGGGCGGAAACGCGGGCTCAACGGGTGCAATGATTAACGGCGTAGCGGGCGGCAATGCCGCTGGCGGTAACGCCTTGATCAATGTAATCAACTCCGCAACAGCCGACCTAGGCGCAACGCGCATCGAAAGCCTAGCTGTCGGCGGCACTGGGGGCTCGACCCTTTTTGCCGGCGAAGGTGGCGGCGGTAATTTTATAAGCGGAAACGGCGGCGCAGCGACAGGCGGAAATGCGACGCTCTCGGTTGATCTCGGATCGGCAACGTCAAGCGACATTTTTGTTTTGGCTGATGCCCAAGGTGGCAATAGCCAGTTTGGCGGAACGGGCGGAGCGGCAACGGGCGGTAACGCTTCGGTCGTGGCGGTGACGGGCAACATTGATGCTAACGGTGCGACGGCAAATGCCAACGCACGCGGTGGTAATGCTGCTGCTACCTCGACCGGCGGCAGCGCAACTGTGCGAGCAACAGGTGGCACTGTAAATTTCAACACAGCAAATGTGGGCGCGAATGGTTCAACGAGTGTCGGCGCAGGCGGGCGCGTATCCGTTCTTGCAGGTAACGATGGAGCGGGAGCGTCGGGACGCCTGACACTCGGCGATACAATGTTGACCAGCGATGGATTTAATGGCCTCGGCGGGACGATAACCATTAACAATGATAACAATAATGCAGCTGGAGGTGCAATTCAGTTCGGCCAGCTAAGCGCCTCAGCCGCAGGTATTGCACCCGGCAATGCGACCGGCGGCATTTTTGTGCGTGCGAACCAGTCTGACATACTAATCACCGGCGACGTCAACTTCTTCGCTTCGGATGCCATCAGATTTGACGGTATCGGCCAAGGAACCTTTGCGGCAACGGGGAATATCTCAGCCTTCGCAGAAACCGACATTTTCATTGCCCATAATGGCCAACCAGGCTCAGTCGACACCGTTCGCGGCGACATCGTTTCGTTTTTCAGCAGACGGAATTTCGACGCGCAGAACGGCAGCATCATCCGCGCGACTAATCTGGCTGACGTGCAAAGCCGGAATGGATTCGTTAACGTCGATCAATTGTTCGCGGTCAACAATTCAAACATAGAAGCGGGCACCGACGCCACGCTTCGAAACGCGACCATCACCAACGGATCGCTAAATATGTCAGCGGGGCGCATTTTGAGCGACCCGCCCACCTGGCTGAGGGCAACCGCGACTATTCAGGGCGCAGTTACCGTCAGCGACCAGCTAGTCGTCAATTCGGGCGGTGATGTAGTCATAACCGGCGGGGCGGTCATCCGCTCGGGTAACAACGTCGTGCTCAATTCAGGTGATGATATCATCATCCACAATTCGACAATCAGTTCGGCACAAAATGTGACCCCCAATGGTCAAATACGCCTAAACTCGGGTGCCATAACGCCGATCAACCCGATTTCGGGAGATATCCGTTCGATCGTCATTTCAAACAGCACGCTGACGTCGACGGGACATGATCTAAACTTAGCAGCCGATGCCATCGACGCAACGACTGCAACGATCAATGCAAACAATTTCACGGCTCTCATTAGTAATGCCCCTGCCCCCGGCATTGCAGGCGGAAACGATGGCGGCTTGTTGGCGGCCAACTGTGTGCAGGGTAATATCTGTCTTGGCGCGATCAGCACACCAACGCAGATATTGGTCGGTCCTGTTACCGGAAATGTGGGCCTTGCCAACCGGGTAACCTTGGCGGGATCTCTTGCGTCAGGCAATATCTCGGTCCGTGGGCGTGACGGTGTAACATTCGCCGGTCCATTGAGCGTTGCCGCCACAAACAATCTGCTAGTTTCGCTACTGAACGGTCCAATCGATGTGACCGGGGCGGTTACCCTGCGTGGGGATAGCAGCCTGAACCTTTATGCTGGGGCGGGAGCAATCACCGCGCCTAATACCGCACTCGTTTCAAATGGCAATATCGGCTTGTTTTCAAACGGTCTTTCTTTGGGTTCGGCAGATGCCGGCGACGTGCTCAATACCATCAACAGCGATGGCAGCGCTGCAACGGCGGGAGGTTTTGTGACTTCAGGCAATGTAGCGGTCAGTGGGCAACTGGCCGTGCGCGGCGGAGCGGCCAACATCAATTCCGGCGGCACTATAGCGACAGGCAGCATATTGACGACTACGGGCAACGACGTGCTGCTGACTTCGACCGGCGCACAAGCTCTTGGCAGCGTGAATTCCGGGCGCGATGTTGTCTTCAGCGCAGCATCGCTAAACGCTGGCTCGATTTCTGCACAGCGCAATGTCAATGCTGTGGTCAGCGGCAATGCAACTTTGGGTAGCACCACCGGTATGATGCTCGATGTGGCTGCGGGGCAGGATGCCTCCTTCAATAGCAATATAAATGCTGCCACGTCGCTTACTGTTCGTGCAAACGGCATGGCAACCTTCCGTGGCACATCGAGCGCACCCAATATCACTATCCGGTCTGGCAATATTGCAATCGAATCAGCAGGGCAAATTGGCGTCGCCGGCACGACGCAGAATGTCACGCTGACCAATAGCGCAGGCGCGCAAATGACGATTGGCGGCAGCGGCGTTTCGGCTGGCTACAGCCTTTCCAACGCCGAAGTTGCCAGGATGTTTGGAAACAATATCGATATTAGCTGGACTGCTAATCTAGCGACAACAGGCGCGGCAGCCTCACCACCGACCGGAGGCTTCGCGCAGCCAAGCGTCGTCGTCGATGCACTTACGCTTAACAGTCGTGCAAGCAACTCATCGGGTAATCTGGCCGCAAACGGTACACTTTCGATCACGACGCCCGGGGTAATGCAGGTCGTTGGCGCCGTTGCGATGAACGGGGCGGGCACCAGTAACGCAATCCGGTTGAACGCAGGCCAGTCACTGCAAATCGTCGCCGGTCAAGGCTCGATAGCTATTCGCGATGGCGCGACCGGCCTTGCTGGCTTAATCGATCTAACATCGACCGACGTAATCGCGGCATCGAACGTGGCAATGACCGATATTGCAGCGCAAACTGACGCTGCGTCGATTAGCACGCGTTTAGGCCGAAATGACGGCGTCACGAACGATCTGGGAATACTGAGCGCCGACCGGGTGACCTTGAACGGCGGTAACAATATTTTGGTCCAGAATACCGGTATGGGCACTCCATTTAATGACCGTCGTGGTATAGCCGCTAACGCAATCAGCGTGATGCTGACCAATGCCAATGGCCTGGTCGTTATTAACGGACAGATCACCGCCGCCCCCGGCTTTGCAACAGGACTGGCAGCGATACCGTTGCTTAGCATCAATGGTTCTCCAAGCCAGACTGCGGCAGGATTTAACACCCTTTCAACAATGAATGGCTGCCAGATCACAGCAACCGCCTCATGCAGCCGGCCATCAGGAAATCCATTCTCGATTACCGACGACGATATCAATCGCCCACTCAATCCAGATCAGAGATTAGATGTCGACTTCGCGGCATCTCTGATAGAGTTGAAGGAATTCGAGACCTTCGGTTATCCACCGCTAATCGACGAACCGGTGACGGGATCGGGAAATGACGACCTCTGGCCAGCGGCCTGCCCACCCGATGATGAAACGTGCGAAGCTTCGTTGACATCACCTACCGGAAATTAGGCCCATATGACCCAAAAAGCGTCCGACCTTTTTATTGCCTGTCTCGAAGACGAAGGTGTCGAGTATATTTTCGGCGTGCCAGGTGAGGAAAATCTAGATTTTCTCGACAGCCTTTCGCGGTCGAAGCAGATCAAGCTCATTTTGACCCGTCATGAACAAGGGGCTGGTTTTATGGCGGCGACTTATGGACGCCATACCGGCAAGACCGGGGTTTGCCTGGCAACGCTAGGGCCGGGTGCGACCAATCTGGTGACAGCGGCGGCTTATGCCACTTTGGGCGGAATGCCGATGATGATGATCACCGGGCAGAAACCGATAAAGAAATCCAAGCAGGGCCGCTTCCAGATACTGGATGTCGTCGCGATGATGGGGCCAATTACCAAGTACACCCACCAGATGGCCGCCTCCGACAACATTCCAAGCCGTGTGCGCGAAGCATTCAGGCTAGCGGAAGAAGAAAAGCCCGGCGCGGTCCATATCGAACTGCCAGAGGATATTGCCGACGAGCAGACCGATGCGCTGCCAATCAAACGAAGCATGTCGCGTCGCCCGAGTGCCGATCCAAAAGCAGTGCGGGCCGCAGTTCAGGCGCTGGAAAATGCTACATCGCCGGTACTGGTGATCGGTGCGGGCGCAAACCGGACAATGACCAGCCGGATGTTGCTACAATTTATCGAGAAAACCGGTATTCCTTTTTTGACGACGCAACTCGGAAAGGGCGTAATCGACGAGCGGCATCCGAAATTTTTAGGCTGCGCTGCGCTATCCGCAGGCGATTTTGTCCACCGTGCGGTCGAAGCGTCGGATTGCATCGTCAACATTGGCCACGACGTAATTGAAAAGCCGCCTTTCTTCATGAAGCCTGGCGGTGCGCAGGTGATACATATCTCGACCCGAACTGCCGAAGTCGATCCGGTCTATTTTCCCGGTATCGAAGTCATTGGCGATATTGCCAACGCGATCTGGCAGATGAAGGAAGACATCGTCCCCAACGGTAGCTGGGACTGCGGTGCGATACTCGAATATCGCAAAGCTGAAGTTGCGCATACCGCAGGGCTGGCCGATGATGCGCGCTTCCCGATTTTCCCGCCACATCTGGTGAAGCAGGTGCGTGCTGTCATGCCCGATGACGGGATCATCTGCCTCGACAACGGGGTCTACAAAATTTGGTTTGCGCGAGGCTATACGGCGCACCGTCCAAACACTGTGCTGCTCGATAATGCGCTTGCCTCAATGGGCGCCGGCCTACCGTCGGCGATGATGTCGGCAATGGTCTATCCCGATCGCAAGGTCATGGCAATTTGCGGCGATGGCGGCTTTATGATGAACAGTCAGGAAATGGAAACTGCCATCCGGCTTGGACTGAACCTCACCGTACTGGTACTCAACGACAACAGCTATGGCATGATCCGGTGGAAACAGGCAAATATGGGATTCAAGGACTGGGGCCTAACTTATAGCAACCCCGATTTTGTCAAATATGCCGAAAGCTATGGCGCGAATGGCTACCGCGTTGAAAGCTCGGCCCATCTGACCGAATTGCTGCGACATTGCCGTGATATGCCGGGCGTACATCTGATTGAGTGCCCCGTCGATTATTCCGAAAACGATGCGATACTCAATCACCAGATCAAAGAGTTGAGCGCGGCTTTATGACCATGTTGAAGGACATTTATCCACTCTACCTGAACAACAGGGCGGCCCAACCCAACACTGACCTTGCGGTGACCGACAAGTTTACCGGCGAGGTTGCGTTTCGAGTGGCACTCGCGGACAGCGCGACAATCGATGCAGGAATAGCGGGCGCGGTTCGTGCTGCTGAGCCGATGGCTCGCATGGCGAGTTTTGAACGACAGAACATACTGATGCACTGTGTCGCGCGCTTCGGGGAACGGTTCGACGAGCTGGCTTATTCGCTCTGCGTTGAAGCAGGCAAGCCGATCAAGGACAGCGAGGGCGAAGTCACACGGCTAATCGACACATTCCGTATTGCCGCCGAAGAATCGGTTCGGATGACCGGCGAAGTGCAGCCGCTCGACGTATCGGCTCGCGCTAAGGGTTATCAGGGCATGTGGAAGCGCGTACCGATCGGTCCGTGCAGCTTTATCTCGCCGTTCAATTTTCCGCTCAATCTCGCCGCACACAAGATCGCGCCTGCACTGGCGGTCGGCTGTCCTTTCGTGATGAAGCCAGCTAGCCGGACGCCGCTGGGTGCCATCATCATAGGTGAAATATTGGCCGAGACCGATTTGCCTGAAGGTGCGTTCTCGATCCTGCCCACCAGCCGCGATGGTGCCGATCTGTTTACCGAAGACGACCGGCTGAAACTGCTGTCATTTACCGGCTCTCCCGATGTCGGTTGGGCGTTGAAAGCCCGAGCGGGGAAGAAAAAGGTCGTGCTTGAACTTGGCGGTAATGCAGCCGTCGTTATAGACCATGACGCCGATCTCGAAGATGCACTGGAGCGCGTTATCTTCGGTGCATTCTACCAGTCAGGGCAAAGCTGCATCGGCGTTCAGCGGATCATTATCCACGACAGCATATACGACAAATTCCGCGATATGCTCGTCGCGCGCGCCGCTCAGCTGATATCGGGCAATCCGCACGACCGGGAAACGTTTATCGGCCCGATGATCGACGTCAAAGAAGCGGCACGGCTCGATGACTGGATTCAGGAGGCGTTAGCGGACGGTGCCAAATTGCTCTGCGGCGGCAAGCGTGACGGCGCGATGCTGGAGGCAACGTTGCTCGAAAACGTTCCGCGCAATGCCAAGGCCAATCGTGAGGAAGCCTTTGGACCGCTCGCCATATTGTCGCGCTTCACCGACTTTGACGCAGCGCTCGATGAGGTGAACGACAGTAAGTTCGGGCTGCAGGCCGGCATTTTCACGCGCGATATCTTCAAGTCACTCGACGCATGGGACCGGCTGGAGGTTGGCGGTGTCGTCATCAACGATGTGCCCAGCTACCGAGTGGACAACATGCCTTATGGCGGCGTGAAGGATTCAGGACTGGGTCGCGAAGGAATTAGATTTGCGATGGAGGACATGACCGAGATCAGGAACCTGGTCATCCGCCGCCGCCATTAGGGAGAGGAAATTATGGCTCATACAGATCATGTCGACCTGTCGACTTTTATGCAAGGCGTGCAGAAACGAAACCCCGGTCAGATCGAATTTATCCAGGCTGTACAGGAAGTTGCGGAGGATATATTCGACTTTATCGAAGACAAGGAACGCTATCATAGCGAGCAGATATTGCGCCGCATCGCCGAGCCCGACCGAGTCATTTCGTTCCGCGTGTGTTGGGAAGATGACAACAACAATGTGCGCGTGCAGCGCGGTTGGCGAGTGCAAAACAACAACGCGATCGGGCCGTACAAGGGCGGTATCCGGTTTCATCCGTCAGTCAACGAAAGCGTCCTCAAATTCCTTGCCTTTGAGCAGACTTTTAAAAATGCGCTGACGGGTCTGCCAATGGGTGGTGCCAAAGGCGGCTCGAACTTCAATCCCAAGGGCAAAAGCGACCATGAAGTTATGCGCTTTTGCCAGTCGTTCATGACCGAGCTTTATCGCCATGTGGGAGCAGATGTCGATGTTCCGGCGGGCGACATCGGCGTGGGGGCGCGCGAAATCGGCTATATGTTCGGCCAGTACAAGCGGATCACAAACCAGTTTACCGGCGTGCTTACCGGCAAGGGCCTCGAATATGGCGGGTCGCTCATCCGAACAGAGGCCACCGGTTACGGCGCGGTCTATTTCCTCGCCAACATGCTGAAGACCAAAGACGATGATCTGGTCGGCAAGGTCGCAGTAATATCCGGGTCAGGCAACGTCGCAACCCACGCTGCCGAGAAGATTGCAATGCTGGGCGGTAAGGTAGTCACCCTGTCCGACAGTGCCGGATTTATCCACGACCCCGACGGCATTACGCAGGAAAAAATCGACTGGATCAAGCAACTCAAAAATGTTCGGCGCGGACGGATAAGCGAATATGCCGACCAATTTGTCGGCGCGACCTATCACGAAGGCAAACGACCTTGGGGCGTGCCATGCGACGTTGCCCTGCCCTGTGCCACACAGAACGAGGTGCTCGGCGACGACGCGCGTGCGCTGATCAAAAACGGCTGCATCGCGGTAAGCGAAGGCGCTAATATGCCGACCAACCTGGAAGGGGTGCATGTCTTCAAGGACGCCAAGATCCTGTTCGCACCCGGCAAGGCAGCAAATGCCGGTGGAGTAGCCGTCTCGGGATTGGAAATGAGTCAGAATTCCGGCCGCATCTCCTGGAAAGTCGAGCAGTTGCAACAATTGCTGGTCGACATCATGGAAGGCATCCACGAACGCTGCGTCGAATATGGCCAAACCAAAGATGGTCACTGCGATTATGTGAAGGGCGCAAACATAGCGGGTTTCAAAAAGGTGGCTGACGCGATGCTGGCGTTTGGCGTAGTTTGACAAAAGAAGGTGAACTGCACAAGCAAACTGCTTGAATTAAATCGCAAAGGACCGGATAGTCGGTGCAACTGGAAATGGGGTCGCATCCTAACCGGTTTCGAGGGGAAAGCGCTACACATGTCTGAGCACTCGGACAGCAAAGGATTGGTAGCTACATCGGCTGCAATTCTATGGTTGTGCATAGTTGCTCTTTCAGTTGCTGCAGCAATCCCCTTCATTTCGCCAGCGCAGGCAACCGGTTCTGCGCGATCTACCCATTTGGGCGTTGCGTCTTGCGCGGGCTCGACGTGCCACGGTCGAATAGAGGCCGACGGCAACGTGGTCCGGCAAGATGAAGTTTTGCGCTGGCAGGAGCCGTCCTCGCCGGGCGGCAAGCATGCTCAGGCCTATTCGGCATTGCTCGGAAAGCGCAGCGCACAAATTGCACGTAACCTCGGCATCGACAAAGCATCTGCGGCTCCGATGTGTCTTGGTTGCCATGCTGACCCTGCGGCATCGCGTGGCAACACTTTTCAGTTAGCCGACGGCGTCGGATGCGAGTCTTGCCACGGCGGCGCGTCAAACTGGATCGCCAGCCATTATGCAGTCGGCGCCAGCCATTCAGGCAACGTCGCACGTGGCATGATCCCGCTGGAAAACCCCAAAGTCCGAGCAGGTGTCTGCCTCGACTGCCATTTCGGTAGCGCCGATCAGGGCCAGTTTGTTAATCACAGGATGATGGCGGCGGGGCATCCGCGCATATCGTTCGAGCTTGACCTTTTTTCCTCGCTTCAACAACATCATAACGAAGATGCCGATTATGCCGCACGCAAAAGACGCAGCGACAACGTAAAACTTTGGGCGGTGGGACAGGCAATGGCACTGAAACGCTCGCTCGATCTTTACATCACTGCCAAACGCGGCACCGAGGGTGTTTTCCCCGAATTTTATTTCTTCGATTGCCACAGTTGCCACCGCCGAATTTACGACCAGGCCGATGCCGTCAAAACCGGGGTGAACAATCCCGGACGTCCGATCCCTGAAGGGATGCCGCCATATAATGACGAAAACATGATCATGCTTTCAGCAGCAGCTCGTGTTACGTCTCCAGCTTCCGCAAGCCAGTTCGAAGTGGCTAGCCGCGACTTTCATGCAGCCCTCGCCGTCGATCGCAGCACCGCAATTGCTGCCGCCAAAAGGCTTGCCATTGCCGCCGACAATCTGGCCGACAATTTCGCGTCGGGCAGTTTTGGCAGCGCGCAAGCTTTTGCGATTGTCGAAACAATATCGAACGACGCGATTGCGGCGCGACTGACCGACTATGAAGGTTCGGTACAGGCAGTGATGGCGGTCGATACATTACTAAACGCGCTGGTCAGGTCGGGTAATATTACCCAAGGTGCGTCGGCGAGCATTCGTGCCAGTGTCAACCGAGCCTATGACGCCGTTCGTGATCCCAACGCATATCGACCAACGGAATTTCGCAATTCGCTGCAAACTGCGGCGCGCGCCATCCGGGCGCTGAGATAGCCATGCGGCGCGAACTTACCGCAATCATCACCAGCTGTGCGTTCATTCTGTCATCATGTGGTGGCGGCGGGAGTAGTGGCGGCGGAAGCGGTGGTGCAACGCCCCCGCCCTCGCCTCCCCCTCCGCCGACCGGCACGCGAGCATATACGGACCCTGCGCCTGAATCGCTCAACATAAGCGATGTCGAGCGGATCATGTCGCTGGCGGTCGCCGAGGCACAGGCACGCAATCTGCCATCGACGATTGCGGTGGTCGACCGGGTCGGAAATGTCCTAGGCGTTTTTGTCATGAATGGCGCAAATCTGGCGCTGAAAATTCCCGATGCGCCCGGCGGTGTGGCATCCAATACAGAACTTCAGGGATTGATCCTGCCCGCTCCGGCAGCCGTTGCAGGCGCGATAGCCAAAGCGGTTACCGGTGCCTATCTTTCGAGCAGCGGCAATGCTTTTTCTACCCGAACCGCAAGCCAGATCGTTCAGCAGCATTTCCCACCTGCGCCGACCACCGCAGGCCTCGAAAGCGGCCCGCTTTTCGGCGTGCAGTTCAGCCAGCTACCCTGCTCCGACTTGTCGCAACGCTTTGGTGCTTTCGGCGCAGCGGCATTGATTGGTCCGAAACGGTCGCCACTCGGGCTATCGGCAGACTCAGGCGGATTTCCGCTTTATAAAAACGGCGTTGTTGTCGGCGGCATCGGCGTAATGGGCGACGGATTTTATGGGTTCGATCCCAACATTCTCGATGTCGATGCCGAGAGTGAGGAGTTCATAGCGCTGGCAGGAACGCAAGGCTTTGTCCCTGTCGACGATATTAGAGCCGAACGGATCAGCGTTGATGGTACGCTGCTTAGATATGCCGATGCGACCACCGCCGGTCTACGCGGAGGAACGCCACAAGCATTTTCCGCGTTGAACGGCAGCATCGGCAGCTTGATTCCGGTTCCCGGCTATTCCGCCGGGTCGATCCTGGCTGGCTCTGTTTTCGGAAGCGAGGCCTCGGGCGTAAGAGCATCTAGTGTTGCCGAGTTTTCCAACCGGGATGCCTATATCTTGACCGACGGATCTGGCACGAACCGCTTTCCGATACGCGCCGGAACCGATGCCGCGTCGGTGGCAACGCCGATCAGCCTGACCGAAGCGCGCGCATTACTCGAAGAAGCTTTCGCTACGATGAGCCGATCACGCGGGCAAATACGCAGACCGAACGATAGCCGTGCCCAAGTTACAATCAGTCTGGTCGATACGCACGGCGCCGTGCTCGGCATTGTCCGGGCGCCCGATGCGCCGGTCTTTGGCATCGATGTCTCTTTGCAGAAAGCTCGGACAGCAGCATTTTTTTCCAACGTGCGTGCGGCGACCGATCTGGGTGCCAATGCCAATCGAGATGTCCTGACATTTTTGAGCCAAGCCCGGACTTTTTTTGGCAACAGCGCTATCTTTACTGGGCAGCATGCATTGACAGCGCGCGCAATCGGCAACGTCTCGCGACCCTATTTCCCTGATGGCGAAGTGGGGCGCCCGCCTGGCGCGTTTTCGCGTAACATCAATGGCTTTAACCCCTTTTCGACCGGGCTGCAGTCTGCGCTGATCGTCGGTAATATTACGACGCACGTGGGTTTTCTGCTTGGCAACAACGCCGATACGCCCGCTCGCTGCACTACGACACCTGATGTCGCACCGGGACAGCACCGCCTGCAGAACGGTATCCAGATATTTCCGGGCTCAGTCCCGATCTATCGTGGATCGACGCTGATCGGCGCTATCGGTGTGTCCGGAGACGGCATCGACCAGGACGACATGGCGGCGTTTCTGGGCACAAACAACGCAGCGCTTAGGGTCGGGGGTTTAAGGAACGCGCCGCCGGCAATCCGGGCGGACCAGATCGAGGTCAGCGTCGGCGGCACTCGTGTTCGGCTGCGCTATACCGGATGCCCTTTCGCGCCGTTCCTCGATACCGCACAGCAGAATGTGTGCCAGGGGCTATGATGGTGGTCGCTGACGCACCTGCATTTCCGCCAGCGGCCATTATGGCGCAGGCGGCGAGTTTTGACAGCATGATGGCCGGGGTGCTCGGTGCGCTGTCCGCGCAGACCGATCCTGAAATAGACAGGCCGCCTGAACAACCAGACGCCGATCCAATGGCCGATCCGGATGAAAGCATCATCGACGGCCGCAAGCGTCCTGGATATCAGCCAATCCTGCCCGACAAGGTTACGCAGGAAAATATCGGCGCGGTTCGGCCGCCACCGCCAGAGGCGTTTCCGACTGACCAGTTCCCAGTGCCCGACCGCTGGCGGCTCATTCAATCGCTGGGACTTGTAAAAGAACGCTGGTTCGATCCGTATAACCAGAACACCTACAAAGGCGACCGTCCGATCGACCGCAAAAAAGTACCATGGCTGCCGATAAAGGGCGATGACTGGTTCTTCGTCGCGAGTGCGGTCAGCGATACCGTTATCGAGGCGCGTACTTTTCCGATACCCGTGGGCGTCCAGACCACGGAGCGCCCCGGCAATCTCGATGTATTCGGCAAAGACGGCAGCGAGGTCTATTCGCAAACCTTCATTGTCGGTGCCGCGCTTATCAAGGGGCTGACCGCGTTCAAACCACCCGATATCGAATACCGGGTCGCACTGGCGCTCAACGTCAATTACGTCAATGTTCCCGAAAAGCGGGTACTGTTCGTGCAGCCGTCCAAACCGTCACACCGGCTCGATCATTTTCTTGGCGTGCAGGAATTGTTCGTCGACTATCATATCCGCAATACGTCGGACCATTATGATTTTGAATCGATCCGCTTCGGTATCCAGCCGTTTCAAAGCGACTTTCGCGGATTTCTCTTCAACGATCAGCAACTCGGCGTTCGCTACTTCGGCAGCCGCGACAATAACCGGTGGCAGTATAATCTCGCGGCGTTTTGGCGACTAGAGAAGGACACCAACTCGGGGTTGAACAGCGTCGTTAAGAAACCACGCAAGGATTGGGTCTATGTGGCCAATCTGTACCGGCAGGACTTGCCATTTCCCGGCCTGACTAGCCAGATTACCGCAGTTTATAACATGAACCGAGAAAAAAACCGGATCGAGATCGACGATAACGGCTTTCCGGTGAGACCGGCATTGCTGGGCAATTTGCGTGGTCGAAATTATGATGTTGTCTATCTCGGTTACAATGCCGATGGCCGGATCGGACGGGTTAATCTGACTGCTTCCCTTTATGGCGCGCTCGGCACCGACAGCCAGAATTTCTTCACCGGACGAAAGGCGGATATCCGCGCGGGCTTTGCTGCTGCGGAGGCGAGCTACGACATGGACTGGATGCGTTTTCGCGTGTCCGGGCTATACGCCAGCGGCGACAGTGATCCGTTCGACAACAAGGAAACCGGCTTCGACGCTGTGTTCGAGAACCCGATTTTTGC
>JBKJLZ010000191.1:0-5369 GCA_046596705.1 Sphingorhabdus sp.
CATGGAAGGCGGCGTAGAGGCGCTGAAGAAAGATCTTCCGCGAGGTGGTCGCCCGCCCAAGATTGATGCTGGAAAAGCACAGGAAATCGTGCGGCTGACCACGCAGACCACGCCTGCGAACGCGACGCACTGGAGCACGCGCAGCATGGCGGCGCATGCGGATGTGAGTGATACCACGGTGCTGCGGATATGGCGTGCTCACGGTCTCAAGCCTCACCGGGTGGAGTCGTTCAAGTTGTCGAACGATCCGCAGTTCGCGGAGTAGTGGAGGCGATTGTCGGCTTGTATCTGTCGCCGCCGGAGCATGCTCTGGTGTTGTGCTGCGATGAGAAGAGCCAAATTCAAGCGTTGGACCGAACCCAGCCGGGGCTGCCGATGAAACGAGGTCGAGGCGCAAGCATGACCCACGACTACAAGCGCCACGGCACCACGACATTATTCGCAGCGCTCAATGCCCACGATGGCACGGTGATTGCCGACTGCAAGACACGGCATCGACACGAAGAGTGGCTGGCGTTTCTACGGCAGATTGATCGAGAAACACCGAGGGACAAGGTGCTTCATTTGATCTGCGACAACTACGCAACGCACAAGCATCCTCGGGTAAAAGCCTGGTTGAAGAAACACCCGCGTTTCCATGTGCACTTCACGCCAACGTCGGGCTCGTGGCTCAACATGGTCGAGCGGTTTTTCCGCAGCATTACCGTTGATCGTCTGCGCCGTGGGGTGTTCCAGAGTGTCGCGGAGCTCACCCAGGCAATCGAGGGCTATATCTCCGCTTACAACGAAAACCCCAAGCCATTTGTTTGGACGGCCAAGGCCAATGACATTCTGCAAAAAGTCATGCGTGGACGGGCTGCGTTGAAAATGGTTCAAACAGGGTGAAGCACTACACTAGCCGCAGACATTTCAGCCAACGCACTCGGTCCAGTGCGGAGGCGGTCGCAGGAACCGCCCGACCCTGATGGTGGCAGGGCAGGCGAGCGGGGCGGTCGCCAGCGACGGGAGCGTGACCCTGAACGTCCCGATCACCCTGCGGCTGCGAAGCGGCCGACGGGTAGTCGCCGTCGACGGTTCTGGGTGCGAATCCGGCGAACGGACTCGAACCTTCGCCACACCGCTGGAACTGGCGCTGGCCCGCGGGCATCGCTGGCTGCGGATGATCGAAACAAGCGAGGTCTCGTCCCTTCGTGAGATTGCGCAGCGCGTGGGCGCAGACCACGGCTACATCGCCAAGCACATCAACCTGACCCTGCTGGCGCCGGACATCGTGGCCGCGATTCTGAAAGACGCCCTGCCGCACGGGGTCCGTCTGAGTGCCCTGCTGATCAATCCGCCTGTGCTGTGGGCGGAGCAGCGGGCCGCACTCGGCACAACGCCTTCGCCTCCTCGGGTGAAGAAGGCAGGTAGGCGAGCTGGCGACCGTTGGCCCTGAAGGGCCGGGGCTGAGGGTCTACGTTGTGCTGCGATCCCGCATGAGAGAGCATTTTGATTCCGGTTGCTCAGGCACGACCAAGTTATCGAATCCAACCGCTCTCAGCGGTTCCCAAAACCCCCTGAATTTCAGGGGGTTTTGCCTTTTGGCTGTGGACTTCGCCCTCGCGCCATGCCGCCATGTGTGGCGAAAATTTCGCCACAATTTGCTCTCTGTTCTCCATCCCTGTGGACTTCTTGATTGTCAAGTCCACACGATGGTTTTCGTGTTTCCTTTCAGATCAGCACGTTACGTGTGGTCTCGGGAGAGCGGTTTTATGGGGTCAATGCCTGTCCGACGGGATACGAACGGTTTCAGAGAAAGAGGTAAGCGCGGTGTGGTGCAACGTAATTGCGCGTGGTGAAACGTATTGCTCAGTCGCGGCGCATTCAAAGTGAACGGAGTGCGATGGAGTGCCGATCGACCGCTGTAAGAATCGCAGCATTGATGGCTCTCCTAGCCTTCGACTGTTGTTCCGACTTGCGCGCACCGGCTACGGATACGCTTTCAATGCCAAACGAAAATGGTGCGTTGGCAAAGTCCTCGCTTCCTCGGGCTATCTGAAAATAGTATGCGACCGAGCATTTTCCCCTGATAGCGTCGAGGTCGAATCGATGGTCGACTAGTACACGTGTCATTAGGAATGAGCCGTGGTATTGCTCGTTGGCAAGGAGGCTAATTTCATTGAGCTTGTCGCCATCCATCCGCATGTTGCGAATATGTCCTTCGAGAAATTTGAGTTCGGGAGGCAGGGCGGCACCTGCACGCGCGCTGGTGGGCTTGATGGTCAGGTCCACAATCTCTCCTGGTTCATTACCGACTGTGTTGGGGCCGGCTAGTCGCAGCAGAAAGGTGACGTGATTGTTTCCATCGAAGGATCCCAGGCGGATCTTCGTAGGCATATCGTCCTTGGAAATGCCTGCGGCTTTCAGTTCGCGCATGACATGGTTAATGATCTGGTCATTGATGCGATCAGTTTCCTTGGCTGTGTGCGTGGAAATGACATCGAGCACCAATGCGCCCTCATTCTGGCATATGGAAATGTCAGCCTTAAACGACAGTTCCCGGTGAAGAAGGTCTCGACTGTAGTCTTCCCGACTGATTTCGTAGGAGATAACAAGACGGTTGCGGCTTGGTCGCTGGATGGATGGCTCCCGCGTAAAGGAAACCCCTGATATACGCGCCATGTCCACGGCGGTGGCCAGATCTGCTTCAGCGTGCTCAACAACTGCCTGCCAACCAGCGTCCTTTGTGGTGAGGGTGACCTTCTGGGGCTGGGCTTTGGGTTTGTCTTCTCGGGAGGCTCTGTCATCGAGTAGCTTTCCAATCTCGAATGGCTGGAGAAGCGTCGTCGAGAGGAACTGGATGAGTCGGGCTCGATCGAGGTCTATGACAAAAAGGCCCTTGCTCCGGGCGAGAGCGACGAGGTCACCCGTGGAGATGTGATCTCCAGATAGAAGAGTACGGAGTTGCTCGCCAAAGGGGAGCCAAGTCGAGACATCGATCTTATCGGCGACGTCAAGCATCAGGAGGTCTCCAGCGCGTTGAGGTTAGATCGGATGTAACAGAATGCCGAGATGTCAGGTGCTCGTTTGTCAAAAGGCAGTTTCGCCTTTGCAGCAATGTGGGCATGCTGTGATGCGTTGTAGTCTCGGAATCCGATACGAACTGCGCGGCCCCACCCACCGGTCAGCGTCAAGGCGAGCGCGATTGCGCGGGTGTATGATTCTTCGTCGAAAGGCTGCCTGACATAGAGGTGAAGCCGTTCACTGTCGATGGTGTCAATCTTTAAAGGCAGCACGTCGGCGACCACGAGTTCCAATGGCAGAAACTTGCCATGCCGTTCATCGCCCTTGTTGACTAGGCCCGTATCAGGGAAAAAGAAACTATAGGTTGCATCCAGTTCGCGATCTGCATGATCAAGAGCGGCCAGGATGAAGTCGATACGCGCCCCGTCGACGAGGTAGAGGTTGTGCGTGCACGCGCTGTCGAGTCCTCGGATGGCGACGCATGCGCCAAGCACATCCCGGTTGAAAGATTCGTTGTGCGAACTCGTCCATATGAGCAGACCACTGTGCTCAATGCGCTTGCGGCTATAAAATGTCTTAGTGAGCTCGTGGATGGTGGTGTCGTATCGGGCGCAGGCGATGATCTCGTTGGCCTCGAGAACAAAACCCCTGAGGGTGGTTCTAATTTCGCCTCCTTTCTCGGGATAACCGCCACTATTGTTCTTTACAGAGACGTGGACGATGTCCGTGCGACTCTCGTAAAACGGATTGTTGTAGATAAAAATACGGTCATCGCCGTGGGTCTTCCTTGGATTGCCGCCAGATCCAACGTGGTTGTTGTTCGTGCACGGAATCGGCAGGGCATTGAGATCTTGGTGCCACCCGATGGCTTTCAGGAACGCCTCGGCCAGCCTCTCCCCATGCTCGCCTGACTTTTTGGATTGTTCGCCGCTCATCGTGACCCCTGAAGTCTGATTACGATATGGATTTCGTTTGCGTCATCCGGATTGCTGACTTCAACAGCAGAAGGAGTAACTCCTTTCGAGAACACAAGATCGACGCCTGGTGTCACCCGCGTAATGCGTAGCATCGTGTTCAAGGTGACCTTGCCCTCGAATTGCGTACCCCATAACCGGGTCATGATTGTGCTTGTTTGGCCTGATCGGCCAGCCATTGGTGCTCGAACTGCATCGGGCTCACGTAGTTCAAGGTGGAGTGTAGTCGGGACTGGTTGTACCAAACCAGCCATGCGAAGGTTTCATCCTTGGCATGGCGACGGGTGATGAAACGCTGGCCATGTAGCCGCTCTACTTTCAATGAGCCAAACAGTGTTTCACTGCAGGCGTTGTCCCAGCAGTTGCCTCGCCGGCTCATCGACGCGACGATACCGTAGTCCTTGAGCACGTCCCGGAAGTCCTCACTGGCGTACTGACTGCCGCGATCACTGTGAAAGATCAGCCCTGCTTGCTTGTCGGGATGGCGCTTGAACCATGCCATGCGCAGTGCGTCAATCACGATCTCGCGCGTCATGTCCGCACGCATCGACCAACCCACCACCTGACGACTGAACAGGTCAATCACCACGGCCAGGAACAGCCAGCCTTCGTCGGTGGCAATGTAGGTGATGTCGCCGACCCAGACGGTGTCCGGCTTGGTCACGGCGAACTGACGATCAAGCAGGTTCGGTGCGATGGGTAAATCGTGGTTGCTGTCGGTGGTGACATTGAACCGCCGCCTGCCCTTGGCCCGAATGCCGTGCTGGCGCATCAACCTCTGCAGCCGCTGCTTGCCCACGCGCACGCCGTTTTTACGCAGCTCCCGCCAGATGCGTGGCCGGCCGTAGGCATGCTTGCTCTGAGCGTAAACCGCCTTGACGTGCACCAGCAGCGTCTCATCACTCAGGTGCCGCAGCGGTGCGCTGCTGGCCCGTCGCGCCACGTGCGCGTGATAGCCGCTGACGCTCACGTTCAACACACGGCACTGCACCGTGATCGGCCACACCCGGCGATGACACTGGATGAAGGCGTACCTCACTTCGCACCCTTGGCGAAGTACGCCGTCGCTTTTCCCAGGATGTCACGCTCCATCTTCACCCGAGCCAGCTCCGCACGCAGCCGCGCAATCTCCATCTGATCGGCGCTCACGGGTTTGCCATCGACGCCCTTGAGCTGGCCCTGCCGGCTCGCCTTAACCCAGTTGAACAGTGTCTGCTCGACCAGCCCCAGCGTCTTGGCCACAGACGCTTGGCTTTGGCCACCCTCGACCAGCCGCACCGCTTCTTGCTTGAATTCGAGCGTGTAACGCGCCCGCGTTGTCTTCGTCATGTCGTTCTCCTTGCGTGGATTGAATCACACGGCTAAGGGGTACGTTTCTTGAGGGCAAGGTCA
>JBKJLZ010000064.1:0-10446 GCA_046596705.1 Sphingorhabdus sp.
ACCCCGTCAGTACCCTCAGCAATCAAAATCTCCTTGATCACGCCTTCGTCAATAGCTTCGAACTCCATCGTCGCCTTGTCGGTCTCGATCTCGGCCAGCAAATCGCCTGACGTCACACTGTCGCCAACCTTTACTAACCATTTTGCCAACGTTCCCTCCTCCATCGTTGGTGAAAGCGCGGGCATTTTTAGTTCGATCGACATCCGTTCGGGCCTTTTTTAGATGGCTTGCTGCCAAAACCGAATAGCCAAGCTTGCCGCAGCGTCAAGCCGCTAATGCTTGCACGGACGCCGGTTTTCACGCAGGCTATACGAATAAATAAGCGCCGGTTTGCAAAGAACGGGGACGGGGGTCATCTATGCGTACTTATCTGGTGGTAATCGACGAGACCGAGGAAGCGCGACTTGCACTGCGTTTCGCTTCGCGGCGGGCGGCCAAAACAAATGGAGCAGTGCACATCTTGGCGCTGGTCGAACAGTCCGATTTCGTTGCTTGGGGCGGGGTTCAGGCGACGATGGAAGAAGAAGCGCGCGTGCGTGCGGAGCAACTGGTGACTGCCGCCGCAGGAACAATTTTTGACGAGCTGGGGCAACGCCCCGCTATCACTGTCAAAGCCGGCGACGCGATCGACGTGGTAAAAGCGATGATCGACGATCATCCCGAAATAGCAGCATTGGTGCTGGGAGCCGCCGCAATGGGGGTACCTGGACCACTAATTGCCCACTTCACCGGGACAAATGTCGGCACACTGCGTTGTCCGGTAATGGTGATTCCAGGGTCGCTTACTGATGAACAGATTGACGAGTTGAGTTAGAGCTAAGCCCTGCTGCGGATGTTAGCGCTTCTTGCCCTGGTGACGGATATTCGACGGTCGCCCGCGTTTGCCAGCGCTAAACTTAGCTGCTTTGCCCTTATGCGTTCTACGTTCAGAAGATGAAGGCGTGCCGCCTTCGGGCAGTTCAAACCGCAATGCGCCTGAAATTGGGTTGGCTTCAGCCAAACGCAGTTGCAACCGCATTCCAGGACGAAACTCCTGCCGCGACTTCTCACCGATCAAGCTTTGGCTGGCTTCGTCATAATGGAAATAGTCACGACCCAAAGTTGACACTGGAACTAAGCCGTCGCCACCAATACCTTCTACCGTCGCGAAAAACCCAAAATTCTGCACACCGGTTATCCGTGCTTCAATCACTTCCCCGACCTGTGCAGAAAGATAAGCAGCTACATATCGGTCGGTCGTTTCGCGCTCGGCTTCCATCGCCCGGCGTTCTGTGCGGCTAATGATTTCTGACGTAGCCTCTAGCTTGATGATCGCTTTTTCGGTGAGGCCGGTGGTCGGTTCGACATCCTTGATCTTCGGGGCCGGCATTTCCAGCCCGTACGCGCTTATCAAGGCGCGGTGAACGATCAGGTCGGCGTAGCGGCGGATTGGCGATGTAAAATGGCCGTAGCTGCCAAGCGAGAGCCCGAAATGGCCGACATTGCGCGGGCTGTAATAAGCCTGTGTCTGGCTCCGCAGCACCGCCTCCATGATTTGAGGGCGAACTTCGTCGTCGGTAACTTGCGCCAAAATTGCGTTGAATGTGGATGGCTTGACCACCTGTCCCAATGCAAATTCAATTCCGAAGGTCGAGAGATAGTCTTTCAGCGCAACCAGCTTTTCACGGCTCGGGCTTTCGTGTGCGCGGTAGATCAGCGAGGATTTTTTTGCCTCAAGCGCCTTTGCTGCTGCGACATTGGCGGCGATCATGAAGTCTTCGACCAAACGGTGGGCTTCGAGTTGCTCACGCACGGCAACGCCTGTTACCCGGCCGACATCATCAAGCGTTATCCGTTTTTCCGGTAAGTTCAATTCAAGCGGTGCCCGTTTATGACGCGCGCGGGCCAATAGCCGCCAGCATGCCCAAAGCGGCTTGAGCGCTGTTTCGAGCAGGTCGCTTGGCAACTCCCCGTCAATCGCGGCTTGCGCATCGGGATAGGGTATGTTGGCCGCAATCCGTGCAATAGCTCGGGTGAAACGCCATGACGTCACCTGCCCGGTCTTGCTAATGATCAGGTGGCAAGCAATGACCGCACGATCCTCCCCTGCCCGGAGCGAGCATTTGTCCGAAGACAGGGCGTGCGGTAACATCGGCACCACGAGGTCGGGGAAATACACACTGTTGCCGCGCTTGGCGGCTTCATGGTCGAGCGCGCCACCGGGGCGGACGTAATAGCCGACATCGGCAATCGCAACGATCGCCTGAAAACCGCCGGTTGCTTCATCAGACGTTGCCCAAATTGCGTCGTCGAAATCACGCGCATCGCGCGGATCGATTGCAATGATGGGAAGGTGGCGCAGGTCTTCGCGGTGGTCGACAGTAACCGGCAGCTTGGTGACGCGCTCAGCCTCGCGTTCTACCGCTTCGGGCATCTCGAACGGTATGCCATATTTGTGGATCGCGATCAGGCTGAAACTTTTCGGTGCAAACGGATCCCCTAGCACCTGAGTAACTTTGGCTGATTTGCGTGCGGCATTGCCAGTCAGCTCAGCGAGCACCAGATCACCTGCCTTAGCTTCGCCCACTTCGCTAACCTGGGTATCAAATCGCGCTTTCTTGTCGATGGATTTCAACCAAAACCGGCCATTCTCCCCGGCCTCGATTACGCCCAATATTTGCTCGCTTGCCTTGGCCAATTTTTTTGTGACATGCGCAACCCAACCAGAGCCACGCTCTTCAGTCCGCGCAAGAATGCGATCACCAATTCCCAAAGCGCCACGCTTGCCTTGCTCAATCACTCGGATTTTAGGGGGTGGCAAACCCTCGGCTTCCCAGCGTTCAGGAACTGCAATTGGCTGATTGCCGTCAATCTCCACAATCTTAAGCACGGTAACCTTGGGAACCCCACCCATCTTATGAAAAGCGCGACCAGGGGCCAAATCGACCAAGCCCTCGTCCGTCATGTCTTTCAACAATGATTTAAGCGCAATTTTCTCACTGCCACGCAACCCGAATTCCCGAGCAATCTCGCGCTTTCCGGCACGCACGCTGCTTTCCTGAATGAAGGCAAGAATTTGCTGACGCGATGGTAGGCCGTTATCGTGGGGCCGCTTATGCGCCATTCAGTATGTCCGGCCTATCAATATCCGTTCGACCGCCGGTTCTCCCGTGAAGAAACACGTACCGTCGGCAGGGGCTGCGTCCAGGGGCGTGTTGCGTATGGTGATTTTGAGCGCCTTTAGTTGCTCCACAACCTTATCCAGCGCAGCGCCTGTGGGCCGAGACCACTGGACTTCCACCCAACCCGCAAACTTATCCTCACCTTTAAAATGTGTTGTTAAATCAGTAATATCGCGCCGTATATTATCACTTAGTCTCGTTTTGGCTTCGGAAAATAATCCGATCTGGATTTCTTCCAGCAAGCCGGCAATTTGATCAACAAATTCAACGCGTGAAAGGAAAACGGAATTCAGCTTGCCATCATCCTTATGAAGCTGGTCTCGGCGCAAAAAGGCTACATTGCCACCAGCCACATCGCGCGGGCCGACCTCCACAATTACGGGCGCTCCCTTTTTCACCCACGCCCAGCGCTTGTTCGACGCCTTGACAGCCTTGATGTCGAGCAACACCCGAACCTGTTCAGAAAATGAGTTCAACCTGCGTAAGTCGGCGGCTAGTGATCGGCAATAGTCCAGTATTGCTTCGTCTTCATCATTATCGCGCAGCATTGGAACGATAACCACCTGATGCGGCGCGATTTGCGGAGGGCAGCGTAAGCCGTCATCGTCGCCATGAGTCATAATCACCCCACCTATCAGCCGGGTCGAAACGCCCCAGCTAGTGGTGTGGCAAAGGCTATGATTGCCGTCTTTGTCTTGATAACGAATGCCTGCCGCCTCGGCAAAAGTGGTGCCGAGATAGTGTGACGTACCCGCCTGCAAAGCCTTTCCATCCTGCATCATCGCCTCGATCGAGTAGGTTGCATCTGCACCAGGAAAACGTTCATTCTCAGGCTTTTCGCCAGCGACTACCGGCATCGCCAGAGGGCCTTCGGCAAAAGCGCGATACATTTCAAGCGCACGCAGCGTTTCCGACACAGCACCGGTCTTATCAGCATGCGCCGTATGGCCTTCCTGCCAAAGAAACTCGCTCGTCCGTAAAACATTCGAGTCCGCATCTCCCAGCGTACGACATTTGCCCATTGATTGACCATCAGTGGCAGCTCGCGCCACGACTGGATCCAACGGCTCATCGCCGCTCCGATCATTGTTTCCGAAGTAGGGCGCACGACAAGCGGTTCTTCGAGCTTGGCTTCGGGATCGGGCACCAGCTTGCCGTCCTTCTGGACAAGCCTGTGGTGCGTGACGACTGCCATTTCTTTTGCGAAACCATCGACATGATCCGCTTCATTCTCGAAATACGAAAGCGGAATGAACAACGGGAAATAGCAGTTTTCGACGCCGGCCAGCTTGATTTCGGCATCCATCAATTTCTGGATGCGCTCCCAAATTCCATATCCCCAAGGCTTGATAACCATACAGCCGCGCACGCCAGACTCTTCGGCCAAGTCGGCCTCGGCAATCACCTCTTGATACCAGGCGGCGAAGTCAATGGAACGTCGCGCGGTTAATGCATGTCTAATCAAAATATTATCCGAGAGTTATATAGCTGAAAAACTGGCTCTAGTTGCTGGTGAGCTTGTCGATTTTGGTTTGCAACACGGCCATTTGCCGTTTCAGGTCATCGAGGCTTTCGTCGCCCTTGGTGCCCTTCTTGCCAGTCAAAGCGCCTAAATCCGGCATCAATGCCTCGCGGGCAGCTCTTACAAATTCGATATTCTGTTTGGCAATGCCGCCAAAAGGGCCCGATGTAATCACATTCTCGATCGCATCCTGCACCTGCTTCTGGTTCTTACGAAACGCGTCCATCGAGTTTTCCAGATATTGCGGAACCATAGACTGCATCGAATTGCCATACATCGATATCAACTGGCGCAGAAAACCAACGGGTAACATTTGCTGGCCACTGGATTCCTCATCCATGATTATTTGGGTCAGCACGTTGTGCGTTATATCCTCATCAGTCTTGGCGTCGACGACCTTGAAATCGACGTCCTTGCGCGTGAGGTCAGCCAAAAAATCCAGCGTGATATATTTGGACGACCGCGTGTTGTAGAGCCGCCGGTTCGCGTATTTTTTGATGATCACGATACCATCGTCATTTTTCTTACTGCCTGACCGAGCCATGAGCCGGGTTCCTTTCGCGATAACAGGAACCATGGGTAGCATCAGTTTATCGTGCACCGCAACATTGTTGGAGTGAATGCGTCCTCAATACGCAATTTTTGCGAATCAGTCTGCGTAGTCGACGCCCGTCAGCGTCATGGTCGGCGTTGCTTGCGGAAATCACCGCCATCGTAACCGCAATTTTTTACAAAGTTTAGGTGGCATAAAAACGATACTACTTTTCGCCTGTTCAGCCCAACCTATATTTTTGCTGTGCATCCATCGATGATAACATAATATTATTACGCTGCGGACTATCGAATGATTAGGAAATGTTGGCTAATCAAACCGTGTATCTGGCACCATCTGTTGCATTTCTGCCACAGTTGACCAAATTAATAGCGGTGTATGTTTGACCGCTTGAACATCTAGTGGTGGTGAGCTTTATCAATGCGTTAAATAAAAACAACCAGTAGCTGGGGAGCTATAAAAAATGAAAAAGTCGCGTTTAATGATGGCCGGTTCTGTAATCTGCCTTACTGTTTTTGCTTCTATGCCTGCTTTCGCTCAAGAAGCCGAACCTGTTGCTGAAGAGCCTGCGGCAGTAGAGGAGGGGGGCGAGCAGATTGTCGTGACTGGATCGCGCATTTCGCGTCCGAATCTCAAAGCGTCCGTGCCGATCACTTCAGTCGGTGAAGATCTCACGGAAACCGGACAGATTTCAGTGGGCGACCAGCTTAATCAGTTGCCGCAGCTTCGTTCCACCTTCAGTCAGGCAAATTCTACGCGGTTCATCGGAACCGCTGGTCAGAACTTCCTTGACCTTCGGGGACTTGGGACAGAGCGTACGCTGACATTGATCAACAACCGTCGGTCAGTTTCAACAACGCCCGGTTCTTTCCGTTGGGACGTAAATAACGTTCCGTCCGATTTGGTTGAACGCGTCGACATCGTGACAGGCGGCAACTCTGCCATTTATGGGTCGGACGCCGTTGCAGGCGTGGTAAACTTCATTCTGCGTCGCGAGTATGAGGGCGTCCAGCTTCGCGCTCAAACCGGTATCTCGGACGAGGGTGACAGTGCTTCGGTTTTTGTCAGCGGTCTTGCCGGTAAGAACTTTGCCGATGGCCGTGGTAATATCACACTTGCTGTTGAGTATGCCAAGCAGGACGCATTGTTTGTGCTTGATCGTGAACAGGGCCGTCAGCGCCGCCAGTTCCAGCTGACCCAAGTTCTTGGGCAGCAGCTTAACCCTGCATTCGGTGCGATCCGCACTACGCCTGAAGCAGCAACGGGGGACGGCATCTCCGACACGACGTTTCTAGGCCCACTGACACGCGTAGGCACGGCAACAGGCGGCATGGTCACCTCGACTTGCCCTACCGCAGCCGCCACGGGTGAGTCTGCTTCGGCTTTTGCCGCTCGGCGCGCTCTTACGTGTAGCGGCCTTGCCAACCCCGGGAGCTCAAATCCGTTAAGCCAGTTCGGTAACGCATTTGGTTTCCAGCGCGATGGCTCGCTTATTCGCAACGTTTGCCAAACGGACTTCCGTCAGTTTGGTTCAGGCAACTGTATTGGTGGCATCGGCTCGACACTTCGTGAAAGCGGCCAGTTTCAGCCCGGCCTCAAGAGAATTAACGCAACTTTGCTGGCGCATTTCGATGTGTCAGATGCCTTTAAACCTTTTCTTGAAGCGCAATTTACGACTATTGACGCCCTTCAGGAAGGTCAGCCAACTTTTGGCGCACAGAGCTTCAGCATCAACAACCCCTTCCTGACGCCTCAGGCGCGCGCTACATTGGTGAGCATTTTAGCGCCGGGTGCAACAACGTTCAACTCGGACCGCCAGAACCTAGATTTCGGTGCTCGCGGCGAAAACCATGATCGCGAAACCATTCGTGTTGTGGCGGGCTTTAACGGCACGTTCAATGATAACTGGAAATATGAAGTTTCAGCAAATTATGGCCGGTTCAAGTCCTATTACGAGACTGAAGGCAACTATATTACCGCTAGATTTGCTAATGCGGTCAACGCTGTTGCCGTAGGCTCGAACATTGTTTGCGGCATCAATGCTGATTCAATTACAACAAATGACGATCCAGCTTGCGTTCCTGTAAATCTGTTCGGCGCGGGGAGGCTAAGCCAGGCCTCACTGGATTATTTTGGCCATACATCCTCACGTAAGCAGAAGAATGAGCAATTTATTCTTTCCGGATTTATGTCAGGGGATCTTTCTGGCTTGTTTGAACTTCCAGGCGGCCCCATCGGTTTCGCATTTGGTGCCGAATACCGCAGCGAAAAGCAACGTTCGGCGTTCGACACAATTACGGCGACGGGTCAAACCTTCCTGAACCTCTCTCCAGCATTCACGCCGCCCTCCTACAAGATCAAGGAAGCATTTGGTGAAATCCGTATCCCCATTCTTGCAGACGTTCCATTTTTTCAGGAACTAACACTTGAAGCGGCTGCAAGGGTTTCCGATTACAATGTCGGAAACACGGGAACGGTATATGCCTATAACGCGGGTTTGATTTGGGCGCCGGTGGAAGATATTCGCTTCCGCGCAAGCTATCAGCGTTCGGTCCGTGCGCCGACCCTGGGTGATTTGTTCACGCTGCCGTCGCAAACCTTTAACAATGTTTTTGCTGACCCCTGTGGCCAACAGAACATCAATAACAACCCGAACCGCGTTAAAAACTGCGCTGCTGCGGGAGTTCCCACCACACAAACCTTCACGATAGGCGGTGTGACAACGACGGAACCCTTTACGAACCGGCCGACATCGGGTGTCGCGGCTGCGAACCAGGGTAATCCGGAGCTGCAAGAGGAGCGGGGAACGAGCTTCACGATTGGCGCCGTTATCGAGCCCAGCTTTATTCCAGGCTTGAGCGTTTCGGTCGACTATTGGAATGTCGAAGTTAAGGACGCTATCTTCACTTTGGCGCCGCAGACCGTGCTTGCTCAATGCTACGACAACCCGAGCGGCATCGACAACCCTTTCTGTGCTTCAGTTACTCGTCTCGCGAACGGTACACTTGCAGGTCAGAGGACTGTTTTCCACGCGGGCGGTCAGACAGTTACCCTAAACAACGCTGGTTTCTCAAGCCTTGGACAACCTTTCAACTATGCCCGTCAAAAGACAAGCGGCGTCGATGTTGACGTAAACTATCGCACTGATCTTGCGGAAGATGTACGGCTGACCGCGCGTGGGATTATTAGTTATTTGATAGAGCGTGATAACTACACCGACATCACTCAGCCTGACTTCATCAACCAGCAAAAGTTTGAGCTCGGCGATCCAGAGTGGCGTTTCCAGTTGTCAACGAACCTGGACTTCGGCAAGTTTAACTTTGGATACAAAGTTCAATATGTCGGCAAGCAAATCCTGAACGGTTTCCAGTATGAAACCTTCTTCCCGCTGCAGGGCCGCGCGCCGCTAGATCCGGATGCTACACCGATCAAGTTCTATCCAGCAACATGGTATCATGATTTCCGTTTGGAATTCGACGCTACAGAAGATTACCAGTTTTACTTAGGTGTAGATAATGCGTTCGATACCCTGCCGCCGTTTGATTTGCTCGGGACTGAAGCCGGTTCCACTTACGATCCAACTGGTCGTTTCTTCTATGCAGGCGTCAAAGCAAAATTCTGAGTAACCGTGCTTTAGGTATTTATTGGAGCCGGTGAGAAATCACCGGCTTCTTTTTTGAGCCATACCCTTTCAAAACGATCACCTAAATTGGTCAGCAATTCATATTGTGACAGTGCGGTCGCACGCGAACAGCGCGCTAAATCGTAATCAATCTCAAGCCAGTCGCCCTCACCAACCTCGTTTGTGGTCGAAAGATCCACGGCAAGCTGGTCCATCGACACTCGACCGATGAACGGCATTTTTTTACTTGCGTGGATAGCGTGACCCTGCCCGGAAAACGCTCGCAAATAACCGTCGGCATAGCCAAGCGATATCGTGCCTATCCGCATCGCTCTTGGACATATAAAAGTCCCGTTATATCCTACCCGGTCGCCCGTTTCTAGTTGTCGCACTTGTAGGATGCGCGCAGATAAACTCACGACTGGTTTGATTAATCCGGCCATTTCGGGTCTGGCGATGCCGCCATAAAGCGCCAATCCCGGCCTTGTCAGGTCAAAATGATAGTCGGCACCCAGCATGATGCCCGCACTGTTCGCTAGACTGCGGCGTTTGGCATTTACAAGCTTTGCCTGCTCGCCGAACAATCTGAGTTGCTGTGCATTCTGATCGGTATCCTCGTCGGCCGAGGCGAGGTGCGACATAACGATGTCGATATTCAGCGCTTCAAACAATTCCGGGGAAAATTGTTCGTGCCCTATCCCTAGCCGGTTGATTCCGCTGTCCAGCATGACATGACAAGGGCCGCCCTCCGCCAACTTCCACATCATGATCTGCTTTGGCGTATTAAGCACAGGCACCGCACCTAGCCGGCGAACAAGCGGTATTTCGCTTTCCGCGATCCCGTTCAGCACAGAAATCCATTGTGGCGGCACCAAATCTGCGATCGCCGTCGCCTCTTGCCAGTGCGCCACAAAGAAATCGCGGCATCCGGCATCGCGCAGCCGTGACACAACTTCGCGCGCACCCAGGCCATAACCGTTGGCTTTCACCGCAGCACCGCAAGGCGCAGAACCTTGTTGTTGAAGAAAGCGCCAGTTCGCAACCAGCGCTTCGCCGTCGAGATGCAGCCGAAGCGGCGCGTTGAAATCAGTCATAGCCGCCTTTCACGCGTGCTTGTTCGACTGTCAATCGAGCTTGGTCTTACCTGAGGTTTCAGGAAGCCAGATCAGCGCCACAATAAACGCCATTGCTGTCACACCAACGGTATACCAAAGGCCGGAAAAAGGCTGCCCGGTCTGCGCCACGATATATTGCGAGATATAGGGCAAGAACCCGCCGAAATAGCCCGCACCGATATGATAAGGTATCGACATCGATGTGTAGCGAATTTTGGCTGGAAACATTTCTACCAAGATAGCCGCGACTTGGCCGTAGGTCATGCCCGACAACGCGACCATCAGGAACACCGCGAGAATGATTTTCCACGGTTGCCGCTGCGCAGGGTCGGACTTGTCAGGATAACCCGCTTGCTCAAGCGCCGCAATATAGGCTTTTTCATCAAAGCCCTGCAACTGCGCATCGCCGACCTGTAAGGACACCGCTTCGCCCAGTTGCTTGCTATAGGCAATTCCCCGCTTTGTCAGAAAGT
>JBKJLZ010000257.1:0-3020 GCA_046596705.1 Sphingorhabdus sp.
CGGCCGCTACTTCCCCGGCTCAATCACCATTGTGGATATTACAGGGCAGGATACCGTGGAAACCGGCCTAGTTTGGGAAGATGGTGACGCTGACCGTTCGATGAGGCCAATACCTGGCACGCTGGTCAGAACGCCGTGGGCGGGCGACAATGCGGCGCAGTTCATGGTCGATTTTTATGAGCTTGACGGCCAGCCCCACGACCTCGACCCGCGCCACGTGCTCGGGCTTGTGGTTGACCGCTTTGCCGAAATGAATTTAACACCCGCATTGGCGGTTGAGTTGGAATTCTACCTGTTGGACCCCAGACGAGCGCGCGACGGATCGGTGCGCCCCGCAAGGCCGGAATATAGCGGTACTACACCGCAAATGGTTGAGGTGTACGGCCTGCGTGAGCTTGATGATTTCCGTCCATTTTTCGATGAACTTTATGAAGTTTGCGATATTCAGGGCCTGCCACTCGAATCCGCAATATCGGAATTCGCGCCGGGGCAGTGCGAGCTAACCTTGCGCTACAAGCCCGATGTACTGCGCGCCTGTGACGATGCTATCATGTACAAACGCGTGGTAAAAGCTGTGGCCCAGGCGCACGGTTTAGAGGCTACCTTCATGGCCAAGCCGTTTGCCGAACAGGCAGGGTCCGGCATGCATATCCATGTTTCGATGAACGACGCTTCGGGCAAAAACCTATTTGCCGACGACGACCCCGAAGGCACGCCGATGCTCCGCCATGCGATTGGTGGGATGATCGGTAGCGTTGGCGATTGTTTCGCGTTGTTTGCGCCGCATGCCAACAGCTACCGCCGATTCAAGGCGAACAGTTATGCGCCGGTTGCGCCGACATGGGGCGTCAACAACCGCACCGTCAGCTTCCGTATTCCGGCCGGACCACCTTCCAGCCGTCATGTCGAACACCGCGCGTGCGGGGCCGATGCCAATCCCTATCTTGCGGTTGCCGGAGTACTCACCGGAATTCACCACGGAATTGTTAATCGGACCGACCCCGGTCCGGCAGTTGTCGGCAATGGCTATGACCGCGATGGATCGGGCGAAGACAAACCGCCGTCGAACTGGTTTGCAGCGGTTGATCGTTTCCACGGGTCAAAGCTGATGCGCGATTATCTGGGTGAACGCTTTGTCGACATGTTTACGATCGTCAAACGGGTCGAGCAGGACCGATATTTCAGTCATGTCCCAAATATCGATTACGACTGGTATTTGCGAAACGCTTAAGAGTCTTGGCCTTAAGCTGCGTTGCTTACGTAAGCGGGATAGCGCGCGAGGATATTTTCGAGCACCGCCGGATTGAGCAAGTCGTTAAACGCGCAGCCCACCATTGTGCCATCATTCCACATGATTTCCGCTTGCAACGCCGATAATCCGGGCAATGTCAGCCAGACACGGGTTCCGCCCTTCATGCCGGTCAGCGCCTCGCATGCGACGCCTGACAGCGAAAGATCCTTGACGATGACGGCAAAACCAGGCGAACCCGAAGGCCGCATTGTTGCGGGAATGTTAAGTTTGACGCGCGGCGCACTGCGATCTTCCTGTGCGGCATGCTCGTAGCGCATAAAGCGTTGACCCGCAGAAAACTGATCCAACATCGTAAAGCCCTCGAACTTGAATAATGTCGATTATCGCAGTGCGGTAAATGACCCGTATCGAAAGAGGCTTAAAGCTGCATTTACCATTGTCACCGACGCCGTGGCTTGCATTTCCTGCCCGACAACGCCATATCCCTGCCTGGGAGTCGGATGGACGTGGCACTCGCCAACTTGGTCAGATCCTGACGGAAGCAGCCACAACGAATTCGCTGCGGGTCATTCGGCTCCTATTTTTTGCAAATCATTAGATGAAGCCTTCGACAATAGTCGATGAGCGTCCTAACGTGGCTATGATGTCTGATTCCACCAATCCAGATTTTGCCGAGCGCGACCCCGACATGCCCGATGACGCATTGGGCTTAGGGCTAGACATGCCTTCGCAGCACAAACCAGTTACCGCAGGCGGTGCCGCTTACCGCGTGCTGGCGCGCAAATACAGGCCGCAGACTTTTGCCGAACTGATCGGCCAAGATGCTATGGTGCAGACGTTAGGCAACGCAATCAAGCGCGATCGGCTGGCGCACGCGTTCCTGATGACTGGCGTTCGCGGCGTAGGCAAAACGTCCACCGCGCGGCTGATTGCCAAGGCGCTCAATTGCATCGGTTCCAACGGTGAAGGCGGGCCAACTATCGACCCCTGCGGCGTCTGCGAGCCCTGCATCGCCATCGCCGAAGGACGTCACATCGACGTCATCGAAATGGATGCAGCCAGCCACACCGGTGTTGACGATGTGCGCGAGATCATTGAGGCGGTTCGCTATTCGGCGGTGTCAGCGCGTTACAAAATCTACATTATCGACGAAGTCCACATGCTATCGAAAAATGCTTTCAACGCTTTATTGAAGACGCTTGAAGAGCCGCCGGGGCATGTGAAGTTTTTGTTCGCGACCACCGAAGTCAACAAGGTGCCGATAACGGTGCTATCGCGCTGTCAGCGGTTCGACCTGAAACGCATTCCGACCGAAATCCTAAGCCACCATTTTGCCGAGATTGCGTCGAAAGAGGCAGTGAATGCCGAACCCGAGGCGCTGACTCTGATCGCCCAAGCCGCCGAAGGTTCGGTGCGCGATGGTCTCTCTATACTCGATCAAGCGATTGCGCATGCCGATATGGAGGGTGACGATAAAGTTACGGCGGCCCAGGTGCGGGAAATGCTGGGTTTGTCAGACCGAGGTGCGGTGCGGCGGCTGTTCGGACTCATCCTGGCAGGCGACGCGCAGGCAATGTTGGTCGAGGCCAAGTCGCAATATAATCTGGGTGTCGAGCCGCTGGCTATGATGGCGGGTTTACTTGCTGAAGTGCACCGGCTGACGCTCGTCAAGGTTGGCGCGCCGCGCGACGGTGCGCTTGATGCCGATGCGGCTGCGCTGGTTGACGAACATGCAGAACGGTTGTCATTCCCGACGCTGCACCGGCTT
>JBKJLZ010000237.1:0-3131 GCA_046596705.1 Sphingorhabdus sp.
TTCAGGGACAGTCCACGTCGCGGCTTCGCCGCTTGGGACAGTCCCCTGCGCTGTTTCAGGCCAGCCCAATGTACCGAATGGCCAGAGCGCCGAGGAGAACCATGTGTCGAGGACGTCAGGGTCTTGGTTGAGAGTTATCCTAGGGAGACCGCTCGACATCAAGAGCTTATTGACGCCATCGTCACGTTTCGAGAGAACAACCTGAGCCCTTCCTTCATATTCTTGCTCGGCCAACCTCAAAGCTTCTTCAGCTGTCTCGGCAACAAAAATCATCTTCTTATCGCTCGCATGAAGCCACGATTTGAAGGTGTGGTGCACCTCTCCATCGTCGTCTACAACATCAGCGAACCAAGCCGGTATCCGATGCCCCCACCACAATTGCCGAGACACGCACCAGGGCTGGATATTCTCCATCCAGTTGAAGTAGGTTTTCTCCCATGTCTTCGGCACGATATCGATAGTGCCGTTGCGCACGGCTTCAATCGCTGGCTTGGCCAAAGTCGCGGCATCGACATACCATTGGTCGGTCAGCATCGGCTCGATGACCACGCCCGAACGGTCGCCGAAGGGTTGCTGGATTGTCTTAACCTCGACAGCAATCATCAGGCCATCGCCGTCAATGTCGGCGACCACACGCTTGCGCGCTTCATAGCGGTCTAGGCCACGATAGGCGTCTGGGACGAGATTCAGCGCGTCGATATCGGCTGCGGTCCAAGCGCCACCTGCGGCAATCGCCTTGGCCTGCGCGGCGGCTTCGGCATAAGGCGCACCGTCACTACGCATCGCCGCAACTTCGTCCATCAGCCGGTACATCGGGATATTGTTGCGCTGCGCCACGCCATAGTCATTCTGGTCGTGCGCACCGGTGATCTTGACCGCGCCAGAGCCGAAATCGGGGTCGGGATATTCGTCGGTGATGATCGGGATCAGGCGGCGATGTTCTTTGGGGCCGACAGGGATTTCGCAGAGCTTGCCGACGATTGGCTTGTAGCGTTCGTCGCCCGGATGCACCGCAACCGCGCCGTCGCCGAGCATCGTTTCGGGCCGCGTGGTGGCGATTGCGATATAGTCGCGTTCTTCGGTGAGCGTCACATTGCCATCGGCATCGCGCTCGACATAGGTATAGGTTTCGCCGCCAGCGAGCGGATATTTGAAGTGCCACATATGGCCGTTCACTTCGCGCGTTTCGACTTCGAGGTCGGAGATCGCAGATTTGAAATGCGGGTCCCAGTTGACGAGGCGTTTGTCGCGGTAGAGTAGGCGTTGGTTATAGAGATCGACGAACACCTTGATGACAGCCTTTGAAAAGCCTTCATCCATCGTGAAGCGTTCGTTCTCCCAATCCATCGAGCAACCGAGGCGGCGGAGCTGCTGCGTGATTTCGCCGCCGCTTTCTTCCTTCCACTCCCACACTTTGGCGACAAATTCGTCGCGGGTGAAATCGGTTCGCTTTTGCTGGCGCGCATTCATCTGCCGCTCGACCACCATTTGCGTTGCGATACCGGCATGGTCGGTGCCGACAACCCAGAGCGCATCCTTCCCCTGCATACGCGCATGGCGGATGAGGATGTCTTGCAATGTGTTGTCGAGCGCGTGGCCGATATGCAGGCTACCCGTCACATTGGGCGGCGGGTTGACGATCGTATAGGGCTCGGCATCGGGGCGATCCGGACGGAACGCGCCGGTGCTTTCCCAATGCTGGTACCATTTCGCCTCGATGGCGGCGGGGTCAAAATTCTTGTCGATGGTCATGGGGGTTGCCCTTAACCGGCCTTCGCCCAAAGGGAAAGCCCGGCGCATCGCGCGAAGCGCGCAATCATTTTGTAAAGAAGGCACGAAGGCACAAAGGCGCGAAGGCGTTGGCGCTGTTCCAATCTTTGTGTCTTCGTGCCTTTGCGCCTTTTTTACTTTCTTTTGAGAAGGCCTGCGGCGCCTCAGGCCGTGCCTCGCCGGAAAATGAAGAACCCGCCGACGAACGCACCTGCAACGAAGAGGCTAAGCCACAATTCTTTCGATGCGGACGGGTCGAGGCCCTTGGCGACCAGAATCACCAGCATCGCCGCTATCGCGATGTAGGTGCCATAGGGGTGGAACCACATTTTGATCTGCAACCGCGCCGGGTCTTCGGCTTCGTATTTGCGGCGTAATTTGAGCTGCGCGCCTGCGGTCATCAGGTAGAGGATCAGCATCGTCACGCCGCAGCTGTTGAGCAGGAAGCTGAATACCACGTCGCGCGACACCGCGTCGGCGGCGAGCGCGAAGTAACTGAACAGGCTGGCGATGAGGATGGCGCGGGCGGGGACTTTGCGCTTGTTGACCTGGACCAGCCACTGCGGCGCGTCCTGATGCTTGGCGAGGCCGAACAAGGCGCGCGAGGTGACGTAGAGCCCCGAATTGAGGCACGACAGCACCGCGACCAGCACGACGGCCTCCATAATCAGCTTGCCCGCAGGAAGTCCCATGTAAGCGAGCGTAGTGGCGAACGGTGAAACCTTGGGAACGATCTCGGTCCAGGGCACGACCGAGACGATCAGGAAGATCGAGAGAATATAGAAAATCAGGATGCGCAACGTGACCGAGACCGTCATTCGACTGATGACCTTGGCCGGTTCTTCGGACTCGGCGGCGGCGATGGTTGCGATCTCCGCGCCAACAAGGCTGAAGATCGTCGAGGTCGCAGCAGCAAGGACAACACCCCAGCCATTCGGGACGAAGCCGTCATGCTGGGTGAGGTTGCCGAAAGTCGCGCCGCTGCCTGAAGTAAATCCGAAGGCCCATGCTGCGCAGAGCAGGATGAAGACGATGATCGCGGCGACTTTGATCGAGGAAAACCAGAATTCAAACTCGCCATAAGCGCGCGCGGACATCAGGTTTACCGCGGTGAGGACCGCCATTAGCGCGATACCGATGCCGAGTTCGGAGACCGCGGGAAACCAACCAGCAATGATCTGCGCCCCCGCGATTGCCTCGATGGCGACGACCACCACCCAGAAATACCAATAGAGCCAGCCCGAAAGGAAGCCCGCCAGATGGCCGAGCCCGGCGCGTGCGAAATCGGGGAAGGTCTGCACGCCATCGACCGCGATGGCCATTTCGGAAATCATCCGCATGACTAGCAGAATGATGAATCC